>NZ_BEWW01000123.1 GCF_002933955.1 Prevotella sp. MGM2 | reverse complement strand
GCACAACCTTGCCAAGGTTGGGGTCGCGAGTTCGAGTCTCGTTTTCCGCTCCACATTTCTATGAAGGCTTGTAGTTGACTCCAAGTTTTCATAGAAATTATTTTTATAATAAGACGTTACCTTCATCATATTTTTCAGAAATACTATAGCCCCAATGAACATATACGCTAGATATTTCGATCAAGACATACTGGTTTACAGCGTAGAAGAATTAATAGATTTTTTATCTTCCATACCGGACATCCACGTAACCCCTGAACTCATCAACGACATCCACAACTATGTTGAAGGTGATATGCCTTATCCCAAACGCTACAAAATAAGGCCACGGGTATATTTCATCCTGATAAAGACCACAGCCAATACAATGGAGGAATTTAAAACCCATCGCAAACAAGTGACAGTGACACCTCCATTAGACGGCGAAGCCTTTAACAAGAAAGAATTCAAACTCTCACAATTAGCCGAAGAACGTCAAGGATGGTATAAAGGCCATATAGCCTTCAAGCGCGTCATCCAAATTCCCGGTACAGGCAAATTCCAGTATCAGGACACAGATTTCGTAGCACTTGTAAAAGCTTTCAGCGGACAAGACTGCTACAACAAAATTGTCAATCATCTTAAAAATCGCAGCGATATAGACCTCCGCAGCCAATTCCCGTCAGCCAGAGGACAAAATTACCAATTTACCTATATAGATAAAGACCTACCCAAAGACTTCGTTGAAAAAAACAAATTAAAAGTGGAATAACGTAAAAGATACAGTTTTTTACATTTTAGAGGCAAAATCTCTTTCCTAATATTTTGCCAAATCCGCCAAATAATGTAAATTTGCATTCGTTTTCCGGTTCCGTAGCTCAGTTGGATTAGAGCAACGCCCTTCTAAGGCGTGGGTCTTGGGTTCGAATCCCAACGGAATCACTTGAAAGAGCACCTTACAGGTGCTCTTTCATTTTGTATATCTGTAAGTTACAAAAGAACAAGCCCTTCAAATCATAGATCATGGTAGAATAATCAGCACCATGTTTTGCCTGTTTTTCGGGTCAAGCCGAAATTCCGGTGCATTTGTTAAAATTCGAGAGCTGAAAT
>NZ_BEWW01000122.1 GCF_002933955.1 Prevotella sp. MGM2 | reverse complement strand
TTAACAAATGCACCGGAATTTCGGCTTGACCCCTTATTCTCCTTTCCCTTGAAGTAATCTTGTAGTCCAAGATTCTCTTTCATATATTGAACTATTGCTTTCCTATAATTATCATGACCTCCACTAGGTATCCCTAACTGTCCTTTATAAACATTGTATAACTGTTCTTTATTGAAGAATTTAGACTTACCATGAATCCAAGTCCCCTTGTCATAATCACCATTCTCATATGTTCTATTTGCCAAACCATCTCCATTGACATTTAGTTCCAACTTAAAAACATCTTTTCCACTTAGTAATGGAACCTCCAAAAAATCTTGGCTATTTAACAAATCAATAAGCTTTATCCAACAATCCTCAAAATTGTCTATAATATCGACAATCTCACTTTGTATGGCACATTTACAAAATGTTTTGAATATTCCATCCTTTCTTTCAAATCCAATATTACCATTACTATCTGGAGGAGTTGGACGCAATCCCTCAACGAAATCTGTATAATCATAAGAAGGATGAAACTGAACGAATGCAAATTGTTCAGTTTTCTCCAAATCTTCATCAGATTTCACTCCTATAATTGACTTCGCTATTTGTTTAGCCAAATGAGTTTTTCCTGTACCTGGAGCTCCCGTAAATATTAAATTTTGATTTATTGCAAGAAGTGCTTTCTTTGTATCAATATAAGTGCTCATATCTATTCGTTTTTTTTCAATATATCTTAAATGCTGTAATACTTCCCAAGGATATGTAATTATATCCATTGCATTTTGTGGTTGCAATACTTTTTGGAACAAGCAACATATATTGTGACTATTAATAAACCAATTGCCTCCAATAAAATCCGGAATAGTGTCAGAAGAATGCTCTTTTAATTTAGCGAACAATGCCCATAAATGATATTCATTGACGATTGTACATAATAAATTAGGCTGTAAAGAAGCTATCAACCGATTGGTTGCAGCTCTTCTATCTTGTGCTGTAAAGTTTCTTATTTGCTTTTTTACTTTTTGATATGTTTCCCACTGAGGAATATCCTGATTTTGTGCTATATTTTTTAGCAATGGTGCAATCTTGCTCCAATTTGATTTTATTGTTTGCTTTTCATCTTTAGTAAAATAGCCTTGCTTCAGAGAAGACACACATTGATCACTTGAACGTTCAAAAAATTCATAAAAGACAGTTTCATCCCAATCTTCCCAATTAGCCTTCATAATAGCTTCATTGATAAATTGAGGGACAAATTGCTTATAATTATCTCGCCAATCTTCCCAAACATCTACTTCGCTACAATATTGTTTCAATGTTTTCCCCATTGTTTTATAAATTTAAACACTCAATTCAACTACAAAAGTACACAAAAACATGATGTAACATTCTACAACCACGAATTATATTATAAATTATAGCTTTATACCTTTTTGTTTCCTTATCGGCATTACCAACGCTTCCATAAACTTGTCTGTCGCCTGAACCAATGACGGGCGAAACTCCGTCTATATTGAGGTCAAATCTTCTCTCTGTGTGCTGTTTGAGAGAACACCTCACTCTCAGTTTTGAAATGTCTGTAAAACCCACGAGAATATAGTTCGCCTTTAATAGTATCATCTTTAAACGTACATAGTCTTTTAATGATGACATATCCCAAGTACAGAGGATGAAGATAGAACCGGTTGATTTGAAACATAGACTCCAACCTTCAATAAACACAAAAAAAGAGAAGCTGCCTTCCAGACGAAAGACAGCCTCTTTTGATATTTGGACAATAACCTTAAATTATTCGGCCTTAGGTGCTTCTTCAGCAACAACGGCTTCAGCAGCAGGAGCCTCGGCAGCAGACTTCTTGGAGCGACGCGTACGCGTGGCTTTCTTCTTAGTCTTAGCCATATTCTCATCGTAATCAACAAGTTCGATGAAGCACATATCGGCACCGTCGCTGGGACGGAAACCGGTTTTGATAATGCGCGTGTAACCACCGGGACGATCAGCCACCTTAACGGAAATTTCCTTGAAAAGCTCGGTCACGGCATACTTGTCCTGCAAATAGCTGAAGACAACGCGACGAGAGTTCGTGGTGTCGTTCTTACTCTTGGTAATCAGCGGCTCAACGTACTTCTTCAACGCTTTAGCCTTGGCGAGAGTCGTAGTGATTCTTTTGTGCTTGATCAGAGAGCAAGCCATGTTGGAAAGCATAGCCGCTCTATGAGAAGCAGTACGGCTCAGATGGTTAAATTTCTTATTGTGTCTCATGTTTGTTTTTAATCTTTATCTAATTTATACTTAGAAATGTCGGTTCCAAACGACAGATTCAGACCCTCGAGCAAATCATCAAGCTCAGTGAGCGATTTCTTACCGAAGTTACGGAACTTCAAGAGGTCATTCTTGTTGAACTGTACCAAATCACCAAGTGTTTCCACATCGGCAGCTTTCAAACAGTTGAGAGCGCGAACCGAAAGGTTCATATCAATCAATTTGGTCTTGAGCAACTGGCGCATGTGGAGCACTTCCTCATCAAACTCTTCATTGTCCATATTGGCGGAATCCTCAATGGTAATCTTCTCATCGGAGAAGAGCATAAAGTGATAAATGAGAATCTTGGCAGCTTCCTTGAGCGCGTCCTTCGGCTGAATGGAACCGTCCGTAGTGATTTCGAGTATAAGTTTATCGTAGTCGGTCTTTTGTTCCACACGATAAGGCTCTACAACGTATTTCACATTACGGATAGGGGTGTAAATCGAGTCGATTGCTATTTGATTGACATCAGAGCAGAAATCCCGGTTTTCTTCGGCCGGAACATAACCGCGTCCTTTGTTAATCGTCAGTTCAATCTGCATCGTGGCTTTGGAATCAAGGTGACAAATCACCAATTCCGGATTTAACACTTCAAATCCAGTAAGATATTTGCTGATGTCACCAGCTTTGAACTCTGTGGCATTGGCAATGTTGATACTTACCTTCTCAGTTTCGTATTCCTCTACTAACTGCTTGAAGCGTACCTGCTTCAGGTTGAGAATAATGTTGGTTACGTCTTCGCGCACTCCGGATATCGAAGCGAACTCGTGCTCAACACCGTCAATTTTGACGGTGTTGATGGCGAATCCCTCAAGAGAGGAGAGCAGGATACGGCGTAACGCATTTCCGACAGTCGTGCCAAAGCCCGTTTCCAAAGGACGGAACTCAAACTTTCCGAACTTGGCATCGTTCTCCAACATTATTACTTTGTCAGGTTTTTGAAATGCTAATATCGCCATGAAAATAATCAGTTTTAATTAGTTTTTAGAGTACAACTCGACAATCAGCTGTTCCTTGATATTCTCAGGGATGTCAGCACGCTCGGGTTTGTGAAGCAATTTTCCGGACTTTGTGGCTTCATCCCACTCAATCCAAGGATACTTGCTGTGATTGAAACCTGCAAGAGCGTCAGCAATTACTTCGAGAGACTTGGACTTCTCACGAACAGCAACGATCTGACCAGGTTTCACACTGAAAGAGGCAATATTAACCACCTTGCCGTCTACCGTAATGTGCTTGTGATTCACAAGCTGGCGGGCAGCTGCACGGGTGGGAGCAATACCAAGGCGATAAACGACATTGTCGAGACGGCACTCCAAAGCCTGGAGTAGCAACTCACCAGTAATACCACTGGAGGCGGCAGCCTTGTCAAACATATTACGGAACTGTTTCTCTAAAACACCGTAAGTATATTTAGCTTTCTGCTTCTCAGCCAACATGACACCGTACTCGGAAGTCTTGCGGCGACGAGAATTACCATGCTGTCCGGGAGGATAATTACGCTTGGAAAGCACTTTATCCGCACCAAAAATCGCCTCTCCGAACTTACGGGCAATACGAGACTTAGGTCCTATATATCTAGCCATATTTTATCTTTTTCTTTTAAAGCGTTACACTGAATATTATACTCTTCTTCTCTTCGGAGGACGGCAACCATTGTGCGGCAGGGGCGTAACGTCAATGATTTCCGTTACTTCGATACCGGCACCGTGGCAGGCACGGATGGCAGACTCACGTCCATTACCGGGACCTTTCACATAAGCTTTCACTTTGCGGAGACCTAAATCATAAGCTACTTTTGCACAATCCTGAGCTGCCATCTGAGCAGCATACGGAGTGTTCTTCTTAGAACCGCGGAAGCCCATCTTACCGGCTGAAGACCAAGAGATAATCTGGCCCTCGCTATTAGCCAAAGACACGATGATATTGTTGAAAGAACTATGAACATGCAACTGGCCCATAGCGTCAACCTTTACATTTCTCTTTTTAGCTGCGACTGTTTTCTTTGCCATATCTATTTATTATTTAGTAGCTTTTTTCTTGTTAGCGACAGTCTTCTTACGACCCTTGCGCGTACGAGCATTGTTTTTCGTGCTCTGACCGCGAACAGGCAAACCAATACGATGGCGAACACCACGATAGCAACCAATGTCCATCAGGCGCTTGATGTTCAACTGAATTTCAGAACGGAGGTCACCCTCTACTTTGTACTCAGCGCCGATGATTTCACGGATCTTAGCGGCTTGGTCATCGGTCCAATCCTTAACTTTAAGATCTCTGTCTATGCCGGCCTTATCAAGGATTTTAGCCGAACTACTGCGACCTATTCCGTAGATATAGGTCAATGCGATTTCGCCTCGCTTGTTCTGAGGCAAATCAACACCAACAATTCTTATTGCCATATACTTATTAAGTTATTTTGCGAAAACTGGATTAACCCTGACGCATTTTGAACTTAGGGTTCTTTTTGTTAATTACAAACAAACGGCCTTTACGACGTACAATTTTACAGTCTGCCGTGCGTTTCTTTAAAGATGCTCTTGTCTTCATATCTGTTTTTATTATTTGTATCTGAATACGATGCGCCCTTTAGAAAGGTCATACGGACTCATTTCTACCTTCACCTTATCTCCGGGAAGAATCTTGATGTAATGCATACGCATCTTACCCGATATGTGAGCGGTAATTTCATGCCCGTTCTCTAATTCGACACGAAACATTGCATTGCTCAAAGCTTCAACAATCGTTCCGTCTTGTTCTATAGCGGTTTGTTTTGCCATATTAATTTAACTGTCTTTCTATTTCTTCTATTTGTTCAAATGATGACATAATATCAGCTTTGCCATGATGAATTGCTATCGTATGCTCAAAATGAGCAGCGAATCGACCATCGCGCGTTGCCACACTCCAGCGGTCTTCTTTCATCATAATTTCATGAGTACCCATAGTTATCATTGGCTCTATGGCTATGCACAAACCGTTTTTCAACTGCTTGCCGGTACCACGTTTTCCATAATTGGGAACTTGCGGATCCTCATGCATTTCACGACCTATGCCATGACCTACAAATTCACGGACCACACCATATCCTTTACTTTCGCACAAGGACTGAACAGCATAGCCAATATCTCCTAATCGCTTTCCTGGAATAGCTGTCTCAATAGCATTATAGAGTGCAGCTTTTGTTGTCTCCAATAAAGCTTTTACCTCCGGCTTAACTTCTCCTACACAAAAAGTGTAACAAGAATCACCACAAAAGCCATCAAGCAATGTTCCACAATCTACCGAAACAATATCACCATCTTTCAATGGAGTGTCATTGGGGATACCATGCACAACTACATCATTAACAGATGTACAAATTGATGCAGGAAATGCAGAACCATAAGGATTAGGAAATCCCTTAAAAGTTGGAACCGCACCATTATCCCTTATAAATTGTTCGGCCAAGGAATCCATTTGCAAAGTCGTTATTCCAGGACGAATAATCTTAGCTATTTCAGTGAGTGTTGCGCTTACCAATAAATTAGCTTTGCGCAACAACTCTATTTCATCATCAGTCTTCAAATAAATCATCAAGCCCGTTTTAATTAATAGGCAGAGATATTACCTGCTTGGGAACGCACATGCCCGGAATTAAGCAATCCGTCATAACGACGTACCAACAAGTGACTCTCGATTTGCTGGAGAGTATCCATAACAACTCCCACTAAAATGAGCAAGGAAGTTCCTCCAAAGAATTGTGCGAATCCGGAACTGATACCAAGCAAACCGCTGGCAAAAGCAGGCAAAATAGCAATTACGGAAATGAACAAAGAACCAGGAAAAAGCAGACGAGACATCACCGTATCAAGATAATCGGCAGTGGGCTTGCCAGGTTTAACACCAGGAATAAACCCATTATTACGCTTCATATCTTCTGCCATTTGAACAGGATTAAGGGTGATTGCCGTATAAAAATATGTGAAAGCAATAATAAGAATAACTAACACAACATTATAGGGTATGCTCGTATGATTGCTGAAATTTCCCAAAAAACCGTCAACATTACCCAAAGAAGAAGCTATAGTAAGCGGAATGAACATAATAGCCTGAGCAAAGATGATAGGCATTACGTTAGCTGCAAAAAGCTTCAATGGGATATACTGACGAGCACCGCCATATTGTTTGCCTCCCTCAATACGCTTTGCATACTGAACGGGGACTTTACGAGTAGCCTTTACTAATAAAATAGCAAAAGCCATCACAAATAGCAATACTATGATTTCAAAAAGGAATTTCACCAAACCACCATTCTCACTACCTGATAAAGACTGGAGGAATTCTTGTCCTAAAGACTCAGGAAGACGGGCTATAATACCAATCATGATAATAATGGAAACACCGTTACCTATACCTTTATCTGTGATACGTTCGCCCAACCAAAGTATAAACATACTCCCGGCCGCAAGGATAATCGTAGACGATATCATAAACTCGATGCCCATTTCCACACGAAAAGCTCCACCTACTTGATTATGCAAGTTTATCAAATAAGCAGGTGCCTGGAACACCAAAATTGCGATTGTCAACCAGCGTGTATACTGATTAATTTTTCTTCTACCACTTTCCCCTTCACGTTGCATCTTCTGAAAATAAGGCACAGCTACAGCAAGCAATTGTATAACAATAGATGCTGAAATATAAGGCATAATACCTAATGCAAAAACAGAAGCATTGGAAAAAGCACCACCGGAAAACATGTTCAACAAAGACATAAGGCCTTCATTGGTCTGATCCTGTAATCCTTTCAGTCCCGAAGGACCGGGGTCAATACCAGGCAACACGATAAATGAGCCAAAGCGATAGATAGCAACAAAAAGGAGAGTTATGAGGATTCGAGTTTTCAAATCCTCAATTCTCCAAATGTTCTTTACAGTCTCGATTATTTTTTTCATTGATAGAGAGACTTACCATTAAATTTTTGTAGCGGTACCACCAGCTGCTTGAATAGCAGTTTCAGCACTTTTAGAAAAAGCGTGAGCCAAAACTTCTATTGCGGAAGTTATCTGGCCATTGCCAAGTACCTTAACCAACTGTTTCGAAGAAATAAATCCGGCAGCGATCAATTCCTCCACACCAACTTTCTGAAGACCTTTAGCTTCAGCCAAACCTTGAATAGTTGAAAGATTGATAGCCTTATATTCTACACGATTAATGTTTTTAAAGCCGAATTTAGGCAAACGACGCTGTAAAGGCATCTGGCCGCCTTCGAAACCTATTTTCTTGCTATAACCGGAACGCTGCTTAGCACCTTTGTGACCACGCGTTGAAGTGCCACCCATGCCCGAACCCGGACCGCGACCTATTCTCTTACGTGAGTGCGTAGAACCACTAGCAGGTTTTAAAGTATGTAATTTCATAACTTTCTTTTTAGTAAAATTAGTCTACGACAGTTACCAAATGATGAACCTTATTAATCATGCCACGCAGAGAAGCATTATCTTCTTTCTCCACCATACGATGCATTTTCGTGAGGCCCAGAGCATCAAGCGTTCTTTTCTGATCGATGCTTGCACCGATTCTGCTCTTAATTTGCTTAATCTTTATAGTTGCCATAGTCAATTTATCCTCTGAATACTTTTTCCATAGAAATACCACGGTGCTGAGCAATTGTTTTGGCATCACGCATTTCACTCAATGCCAAAATCGTTGCTTTTACTAAATTATGAGGATTTGAAGATCCCTTTGACTTAGCAAGCACATCCTTTATGCCAACACTATCAAGTACGGCGCGCATTGCACCACCGGCAACAACACCAGTACCTTCAGAAGCAGGAAGAATCAGTACTTCGGCACCACCAAACTTAGCTGCTTGCTCATGAGGTACTGTACCTTTGATAATAGGAACCTTTATGAGATTCTTCTTAGCAGCTTCTACGCCTTTGGCGATTGCAGCTGTAACTTCTCCTGCTTTACCAAGACCGCAGCCAATGACACCTTTACCATCACCAACTACAACAATAGCGGCAAATGTAAAAGTACGACCACCTTTGGTCACTTTAACCACACGATTGATAGCAACGAGTCTATCTTTTAATTCTTCGCTATTAACTATTACTCTGTTTGCCATAATCATTTAGAATTTAAGTCCGCCATTGCGGGCACCGTCTGCAACTTCTTTTACACGACCATGGTACAAGTAACCATTACGATCGAAAACGACCTGGGTTATACCTGCCTCAATGGCTTTTTTTGCAACGAGTTCTCCGACTTTCGCTGCCTGTTCTTTCTTAGGCATGGCTTCCATACCAAGAGAAGAAGCCGCTACTAATGTGGAAGCTGTTTCGTCGTTGATGATTTGAACGTAAATCTGCTTGTTACTTCTAAAGACAGTCAAACGGGGACGTTCAGCAGTACCTGAGATTTTATTACGTACCCGATATTTAATTTTGATGCGTCTTTGTTCTTTTTTCGTAGTCATAATCTTATCCAATTAAAATTACTTAGCACCAGCTGACTTACCAGACTTTCTACGAATCTGCTCGCCAACATACAAAATACCTTTACCCTTATAAGGTTCAGGCTTGCGGAAAGAACGGATTTTAGCACATACAAGACCTAAAAGTTGCTTATCGCAAGATTCCAGGCAAATATACGGGTTCTTATTTCTTTCAGACTTTGTTTCAACCTTGATTTCATTCGGCAACTGGAGGAAGATGCTATGTGTATAACCAAGAGCAAATTCTATCAAATTGCCCTGATTTGAAACACGATAACCTACACCTACAAGCTCCATTTCTTTCTTATAGCCTTCAGAAACCCCAACAACCATATTGTTTACGAGTGATCTGTAAAGACCATGGAAAGCCTGCTTCTGCTTCTGTTCCACAGAATCATTCTTCTCATCGATAGCGAATGTAATCTCGTTGTTTTCGATGGTGACAATAATAGAAGGATCAACAGCTTGGCTTAATTCACCCTTCGGTCCTTTTACAGACACTACATTATCCTTCAGGGTAACTGTAACGCCTGCAGGAATGTTAATCGGCAATTTACCTATTCTAGACATATTGTTCCTCCCTCAATTAATAAACGTAGCAAAGCACTTCGCCGCCAATCTTGAGTTCGGCAGCCTCTTTGTCAGTCATGACACCTTTGGACGTGGAAATGATGGCAATACCAAGTCCGTTAATAACTCTCGGCATATCACGATAACCGGTATACTTACGCATACCTGGAGTGGATACACGGGTCAAGCTCTTGATAGCATTGACTTTGCTTTGAGGATTATACTTCAAAGCAATTTTGATTGTTCCCTGAGGACCATCTTCCTCAAACTTGTAGTTGAGAATGTATCCTTTCTCAAAAAGGATCTTAGTGATGTCCTTCTTCAAATTTGATGCGGGCACTTCAACCACACGATGCTTTGCTTGAATAGCGTTGCGCAACCGCGTCAAATAATCTGCTATTGGATCAGTCATATAAATAATAATTTTAATTAATCGGGACTACCCCGACAATATTAAGAAATATAAATAAATTTACCAGCTTGCTTTCTTTACGCCGGGGATAAGACCGTTTGATGCCATTTCGCGGAACTGAATACGAGAAAGACCAAAAAGACGGATATATCCTTTAGGACGACCAGTGATTTTGCAACGATTGTGCAAGCGAATGGGATTTGCGTTACGGGGTATCTTCTGAAGTTTACGAGCTGCCTCATAAGCTTCAACGGGATCACCTGACTTGTTCACAATTTCTTTCAACGCTGCACGTTTTGCTGCATATTTGGCTACTAACTTGGCTCTCTTTACTTCGCGAGCCTTCATAGATTCCTTTGCCATATTGTATATTAGTTGTTTTTAGCGTTTTTGAAAGGAAGACCAAATTCTTTGAGCAGTGCGTAACCTTCTTCATCGGTAGCTGCCGTTGTTACGAACGTTATGTTCATACCAAGAATGCGATCGATGGTATCGATGTTTATTTCGGGGAAGATTATTTGCTCCTGAATACCGAGGGTATAGTTACCACGACCATCAAGTTTACCTTCAATACCCTTGAAGTCACGGATACGAGGCAGAGCTACACGCACGAGTTTCTCCAAGAATTCGTACATACGCTCACGACGCAGAGTAACCATAACACCGATAGGCATTTTCTTACGAAGCTTAAAGTTAGCTACGTCCTTGCGTGAAACTGTTGCCACAGCTTTCTGGCCGGTGATTGCAGTGAGTTCATTGATAGCGACATCAATAATTTTCTTATCTGCAGTAGCCATACCCAAACCTTGATTGATAACAATCTTCTTGAGTACAGGTATTTGCATGGAAGAAGAATAATTGAATTGCTTCATGAGAGCCGGAGCAATACGCTCGGCATATTCCTTCTTAAGTTGTGCTGTATTACTCATTACTTAATCTCCTCTCCTGATTTTTTTGCATAACGAACCAACTTGCCTTCTTCGTTCTTACGACGGCCAATGCGTGTCGGTTTACCACTTTTAGGATCTACCACATTCAAGTTTGAGATATGAATGGGAGCTTCCATTTTTACAATGCCACCTTGAGGATTCTTCGCACTTGGTTTCTGGCTTTTAGAAACAAAGTTTACACCCTCAACGATTGCGCGCTGCTTCTCAACAAGGACCTTGGTAACCTTACCTGTCTTACCCTTGTCTTCACCAGCATTAACATAGACGGTATCGCCTTTTTTGATATGTAACTTAGTCATTACGAATTCTGTTTACTGGATTAAAGGACCTCAGGTGCCAAGGAAACGACTTTCATGTTGACAGCACGCAATTCACGCGCTACCGGACCGAAGATGCGACTACCTCTCAATTCGCCTGCATTGTTCAGGAGCACGCAAGCATTGTCATCAAAACGGATATAAGAACCATCGGCACGACGAATTTCCTTCTTGGTACGTACAATCAAAGCCTTAGATACGGCACCCTTTTTAATATCACTCGATGGGATGACGCTCTTTACGGAAACGACAATCACATCGCCAACAGAAGCATAACGACGCTTCGTACCACCCAACACGCGGATGCAGAGTGCTTCGCGAGCACCGCTGTTGTCAGCTACTGTAAGTCTGGATTCTGCTTGTATCATAATTACTTAGCTCTTTCTACAATTTCTACAACTCTCCAACGTTTGGTTTTGCTCAAAGGGCGGGTTTCCATAATCAACACCGTATCACCTACGTTGCAATCATTCTTCTCGTCGTGAGCATGATATTTTTTTGTTTTGGAGATAAATTTACCATAAATCGGGTGCTTCTCTTTGAACTTGGCAGCAACGACAATGGTTTTATCCATTTTGTTGCTAATAACAACACCCTGTCTTGTTTTTCTTAAATTTCTAGCTTCCATCTGGGCCATTATTATTTGTTAAGTTCAATTTCTCTCAACACAGTTTTCATGCGGGCAATGGTACGACGCGCAGTTTTGATCTGTGCAGGATTTTCCAGAGGAGAGATGCTGTGGTTGAGGAGCATCTGATTGTACTTTGCAACCTCAGTATCAATTCTTTCAGCCAACTCGTTAGCCGGAATTTGTCTAATTTCTGCAATTTTCATAATCAAGCGTTTTGGTCGTAGTCATGTCTAACAATAAACTTCGTGGTCACAGGAAGCTTCTGTGCGGCAAGTCGCAGAGCCTCTTTGGCTACCTCGAAAGGTACTCCTTCTATTTCGAAGATAATGCGACCCGGCGTGATGGGGAACACATAACCTACAGGATCACCTTTACCTTTACCCATACGTACATCGGCAGGCTTCTTGGTGATTGGTTTATCGGGGAAGATGCGTATCCAGCTCTGTCCCTCACGCTGCATATAACGCGTCATTGCGATACGTGCAGCTTCAATTTGGCGACCGGTGAGCCAGTGTGTATCCAAGCTCTTAATGCCGAAGCTACCGAATGCCAATTGATTACCGCGCTGGGCATTGCCTTTGCAACGACCTTTTTGCGGTCTTCTGTATTTTGTTCTTTTCGGTTGTAACATAATACTCTAACAGTAATGTGGTAAATTAACGGTTGTTGTTTCTCTTGCCACGGAATTTGCGACCACGATCACCATAGCCGTTACCGCGACCCGTTTCTTTCTCAGGCGTAAAGTTAGGCGTGAGGTCACGCTTGCCATACACTTCGCCACGGCAAATCCATACCTTGATACCAAGGAGACCTACTTTCGTAAGGGCTTCCGTCTGGCAGTAGTCGATGTCTGCGCGGAAAGTGTGCAGAGGAGTACGTCCTTCTTTGAACATTTCCTTGCGAGCCATTTCAGCGCCGTTAAGACGACCGCAGATTTGCACCTTGATTCCTTCAGCACCAGCATGCATAGCGTTCATAATGGCCATTTTGATGGCACGGCGATAAGCGATTTTTCCCTCTACCTGGCGAGCGATGCTCTTACCTACGATGGTGGCATCAAGGTCGGGTTTTTTCACTTCAAAGATATTAATCTGAACATCTTTGTCCGTCACCTTTTTCAACTCTTCTTTGAGCTTGTCAACTTCTTGGCCACCTTTACCAATGATCAGGCCCGGACGCGAGGTGCATACGGTGATGGTAATCAGTTTGGGAGTACGCTCTATAACGATGCGTGAAACGCTGGCCTTTGCCAAACGGGCATCAAGATACTTACGGATTTTGCTATCCTCAAGCAAGTTGTCACCGAAATTAGAACCACCGTACCAGTTAGAATCCCAGCCACGAATAATTCCAAGACGATTACTTATCGGATTTACTTTTTGTCCCATACTTTTACTTATTAATCATTGTTTTTTGTGCCCACGAACAAGGTTACGTGGTTTGAACGTTTACGAATACGATAACCTCTTCCCTGCGGAGCAGGACGCATGCGCTTGAGCGTTGCGCCTTCGTCAACAAAAATCTTGGTTATGAACAATTCGCCATCTTCAGCTTTACGCTCGTTTTTCTGTTCCCAGTTGGCGATAGCCGAACGCAGAAGTTTTTCAACATCCTGAGAGGCTGCTTTTTTAGAGAACTTGAGTGTACCGAGGGCACGGTTCACCTCCATGCCGCGAACCAAGTCTACGACATAACGCATTTTGCGCGGTGAGGAGGGAACATTTCGCAATTTTGCAAAATACTGGGTCTTCAGGGCTTCTTTACGTTTTTCAGCCGCTAATCTTTTTCTTGCTCCCATTTATTATTTTTCTTTTTATTTCTGGTTGAATGGTGCCTGCTTATTTCTTTTTGTTTCCGGCATGGCCGCCGAACTTGCGGGTGGGTGCGAACTCACCGAGCTTGTGGCCTACCATGTTTTCCGTAACATAAACAGGAATAAATTTGTTACCGTTATGAACTGCAACAGTATGTCCGACGAAATCGGGCGATATCATTGAAGCTCTGGCCCAAGTTTTAACGACGCTTTTCTTGCCGCTTTCATTCATGGCAAGAATCTTCTTTTCCAAGGAGACAGCGATATACGGACCTTTTTTTAGTGAACGACTCATATACGATCTATTCTTTTAGTGCTTGTTACTTCTTACGTCTTTCGATAATGTACTTGTTGCTCTGCTTCTTAGGAGCTCTTGTCTTCAAGCCCTTAGCATACAAACCTGTACGTGAACGCGGGTGACCACCGGACTGACGACCTTCACCACCACCCATCGGGTGATCTACGGGGTTCATAACGACACCACGGTTGTGAGGACGACGGCCCAACCAGCGAGAGCGACCAGCCTTACCGGAACTTTCGAGGGCGTGATCGGAATTGCCTACGCTACCAATCGTAGCTTTGCAAGCACTAAGTATCTGACGGGTTTCGCCAGAAGGCAACTTGATGACGCAATACTTTCCTTCACGGGAAGTCAGCTGCGCGAAGTTACCTGCAGAACGAACGAGGAGCGCGCCTTGTCCGGGACGAAGCTCGATGTTGTGAATAACCGTACCTACAGGGATATTCTGCAGGGGAAGGGCATTACCAACTTCAGGAGCGGCTTCGGCACCCGACATGATTTCGGCACCAACCTTCAATCCATTGGGAGCGATAATGTAACGCTTTTCACCATCCGCATAGAACAACAAAGCGATACGGGCCGAACGGTTCGGATCGTATTCGATTGTCTTTACAATTGCGGGCACACCGTCTTTCTCGCGTTTGAAGTCGATGAAGCGGAACTTTCTCTTATGGCCGCCGCCGAGATAACGCATTGTCATCTTACCGACATTGTTACGGCCACCCGTTGCACGCTTACCGCATACGAGAGATTTTTCTGGTACGGATGCAGTAATTTCTTCGAACGTACCAATAATTTTGTGTCTCTGCCCCGGTGTTGTGGGCTTAAATTTACGTACTGCCATCTTTTATTTAGATATTGCTATAAAAATCGATAGTTTCACCCTCTTTCAGGGTTACGATAGCCTTTTTGAAGGCATTTGTCTTACCACGGAGCAGGCCTGCCTTAGTGTAGCGTGACTTATTCTTGCCGGCATAGTTCATGGTGCTGATGCCCACAACAGTAACGCCGTAAGTGGCTTCGATTTCGGCCTTTATCTGAAGTTTGTTTGCTTCAGGGCGAACCACGAAACCGAACTTGTTTTCGCTCTCCGTAATACCGGTCATTTTCTCAGTGACCAAAGGTTTTACTATATATGCCATTTTTACGTCGCTTCTTTATTTGTTTAAGACAGCCTCAATTTTGCCGATAGCGCTTTCGGTCACAACCATAACTCCGGCATTGAGAACACCATAAGTGTTAATATCCGAAGCAATCGCCACCTTTGCTTTCTGCAAATTGCGTGCTGACAAATATACATTTTTATTAGCTTCTGACAACACTACTAAAACTTTTTTATCAGAAATCTTAAGATTATTTACGATTTCGATAAATTCTTTAGTCTTAGGAGCCTGCATATCGAAGTCTTCCACCACTACAAGGGCACCTTCCTGAGCCTTATAAGTAAGGGCACTGCGACGGGCCAAAGCCTTCACCTTCTTATTAAGCTTGAAATCGTAATCGCGGGGCTTGGGACCGAACACACGGGCACCACCAACGAGTACAGGCGAATTGATATCACCTCTACGAGCACCGCCGCCACCTTTCTGACGACCAAGCTTGCGCGTAGAACCGCTCATCTCACTTCTTTCCTTTGACTTAGCCGTACCCTGACGCTGTGCAGCAAGATATTGCTTAACATCGAGGTAGATAGCGTGATCATTAGGCTCGATGCCAAATACGGCGTCATTAAGGACAACCTTACGACCGGTATCCTCACCTTTGATATTTAATACACTAACTTCCATTGTTTACTTTTCAATTATTACGATTGAACCTTTGCAACCGGGAACAGAACCCTTAATAAGAAGGAGGTTGTGCTCGGGGATTACCTTTAACACTTTCAAGTTCTGGGTAGTCACACGATCGCCGCCCATCTGGCCGCCCATACGCATTCCTTTGAACACTTTGGCGGGATAAGAACAGGCACCGATAGAACCCGGCTTACGCAAGCGGTCATCCTGACCGTGAGTAGTCTGACCGACACCACCGAAACCATGGCGCTTCACAACACCCTGAAAACCTTTACCTTTTGACGTACCAACCACGTCTACATACTCAGCATCGCTGAAAAGCTCGACGGTCAGAGTGTCCCCCAAGTTCAGTTCTTGTTCAAAACCCTTGAACTCGGCCAAGTGACGCTTGGGCGTAACTCCAGCTTTCTTAAAGTGTCCCATCAAAGGAGCGGAAGTATTCTTCTCCTTTGCTTCCTGGAAACCCACCTGAACAGCGGCATAACCATCTTTTTCAACACTTTTAATCTGAGTTACCACACAAGGACCTACTTCGATAACAGTGCACGGCACGTTTTTGCCGTCGGCACCGAAAACGGATGTCATTCCGATTTTCTTTCCTAATAATCCTGGCATTTCAGTTTTTATTTATATAAAATATTAAGTAATTTTTCCTTTCCGTAGCCCACACTGCATTTACACCATGGGGCGGAGCGTTATTTCTAACACGGGCGAAGCCCTTCAAAACAAAGCAGTTATCTTACGTTTCCTACTTTTCGGTGTGCAAAGTTACAACTTTTTACGGAAACTGCAAATATTTCTTTATCTTTTATTCAGAAAATCAGCGAAAAAGACGATTCCAGATCTTCTTCATGGGATTACGAAACATCTCGTCCTATCATTTTAACATTTCTTGCTTTTTGCAGAAAAATTCACTATCTTTGTAAAAGCGAAGCGGGGCCTCCTTACAGAAAGCCTCGCTTTTTCTATGTTTTTACGATGTTTTCAAAGTTTTTTCTGCCATATTCTTACCCAAAAATCCCCGTATTGCAATTTAAATTCCAATTATTCGT
>NZ_BEWW01000121.1 GCF_002933955.1 Prevotella sp. MGM2 | reverse complement strand
GCTCATACCTGTCGAGGAGTTCCTTGCAGAATGGGAAAAACGACTGCGAGGGCACATCGTCATCTTCAAGCACGATGCACTTGTCGGCCATGGAAAACGCCCACTTCTGGGAAATGAACTCCGAGGGGTCACACCCGTAGTTCTTTTCCTGATAAAGCCGCTGCACGTCGCATTGCCAGTCGATGTTTTCCACCACGCGGCGGCAGGCCGTAATGCCTTCCATATCGTGCGGCCCGCGCGGGCCGTCCTGATAGAGGAACAGGCGCGAAGGACGTGCACGCCGCACTTCGTCGAACACTTCGCGGAGGTGGTCCGGACGGTTGAAGAATAAGATCAATACCGCTACGTCTGTCTTGAAAGGGTGTTTCATGTTTTTCAAATGAGAACGTCGGGCGGGCTAAGCGGCTGCCGGTTCCGCCACGACGGTGGATGTAAGATAGTTGTCAGGAGCAAAGTTACAATATTTTTCGTTCGTTCCTCACGGCACGGCGGTCTTTTCTTCAGGCAACGCGGCTTTACCTGCCGCAGCACAGGAGGCACCACGGAAGGCATGCCGGCAATGATTGGTTGCAG
>NZ_BEWW01000120.1 GCF_002933955.1 Prevotella sp. MGM2 | reverse complement strand
TCTATTGACTCTGAAGAATCTCATGAACATGAAGGATCTTGACACGCTATCCGTTGTCATGGCAGAGGAGAAGATAGATACAACGGCATATCCTCTGACTTTGAATGAGATTTATTCCATCTCCGAATCCACTCTTCCGGAATTTCAGGTGATGAAAATGAGGGAAAAGGCTTCGCGTAAGTCGTTGTCTGTGGCAAACGGGAGTTTTTACCCTTCCATTCGCATGGATTTCAATATGAATACAGGATATTACGACACAGAGAAAAACAAATTCGGAGGCATTGTCCCATTTCGAAAACAATTAAACGATAATATGAACAAGTACATTGGAGTATCCGTATCTTTGCCACTGTTTGCCGGGCTGTCCCGCCTGGGAGCCGTAAGGAAGGAAAGGCTTCGTTTGCAACAAGTACAGAATGAAAACGAACAGCAGCGTTCATCGCTCTATAAAGAAATTCATGATACATATCTTTCTTTTCAGGCCATCATTGAGGAATGCCGATTGGCAGAAGAACAACTTAGCGCGGCTTCCGCCACATGGAAAGAAAGCGAAGAAAAATGGAAGGAAGGCATGGTGTCGGTGTTTGAATTGCTGGAAAAACGCAACCGCCATATACGTGCCAAAGCTGAGACAGTACGCACCAGGTTGCAGTATCGTTTGAAAAAGAGGATAATGCAGTTCTACTGGGAGGGGGCGTTTCTACAGTAATAACTTAACACTAATAGTTCAGACAATGACGAATCAGATTGATTATAACGGTATGGACGTCAAAATTGAGAAGAAATCCCGGTTTCCGAAGAAGATTATCCTCATTGCCATTTGTCCGATTATCATTTTTGCAGGTTTGTTGTGGCTCATATTCCGTGACACTTCCTCCTCTATGAACGTAAACAAAGGCAGTATCACCATTGCCACCGTAGAGAAAGGGGAATTCAACGATTACATCCGGGTGGCAGGGCAAGTTATTCCCGACCACATCATTTATCTCGATGCCATAGAGGGCGGACGTGTTGAGGAACGTCTCATTGAGGAAGGAACACAAGTGAAAGCCGGAGATGTGATTATCCGCCTGAGCAATCCTCTTTTGAACATAGGGATTCTACAAAGCGAGGCAAACCTGACCTATCAGGAAAACGAACTCCGCAACACCCGCCTGAATATGGAACAGGAGCACCTGCGCTTAAAGCAAGAGCGTATCGGATTAAACAAGGACCTGATACAAAAAAAACGCCGCTTCGAACAGTTTTCACATCTTTACGAGAAGAATTTGTCCTCACGTGAGGATTATCTGCAAGCTCAGGAAGATTACAATTCGGCATCCGAGCAGATTAAAGTTCTGGATGAAAGAATCAGACAGGACACGCAGTTACGCGGCAATCAGCTTCAAAGTCTGACAGAAAACATTCAAAACATCAAGAAGAGCCTCTCACTGGTACGTGAACGCTTGGAAAATTTAAAGATTAAAGCGCCTGTCGACGGGCTGTTGGGAAACATAGAAGCCCAAATAGGACAATCCATATCCCAAGGCGAACGTATCGGGCAGATCATTACACCGGAATTGAAAGTTGAAGCCAAAGTTGACGAGCATTATGTGGAACGCATCCATGCCGGACTTTCAGCCAGTTTCGAACGTGACGGGAAAAAATATGACATGAGAATGACAAAAGTATATCCGGAAGTACAAAACGGACAATTCCGGACTGACCTGCACTTCGTTTCCGGCCGACCGGCAAACATACGTTCCGGACAAACCTATCACCTGGATCTGCAACTGGGCAGTCCGGTAAGGGCTGTCATCATTCCACGGGGAAGTTTCTGCCAGTCAGGTGGCGGGGAATACGTATATGTAGTGGATAAGGAAGAAAAAGAGGCCCGGCGCCGCCGAATACGTTTAGGACGTCAGAATCCTTTGCATTGCGAAGTACTGGAGGGGTTGAAACCCGGAGAAAAAATCATTATTTCCGGATACGACTTATTTGGCAAAAATGAACGCTTAAATTTACGATAATGGAATATTTCTCTCAAATCATCAAAAGTCAACGAGCGAAAAAATCTCTTTCCGCTCTCAATGTCTTCGGCCTTTCCGTATGTATCGGCGCGGCTTTGCTGATTCTCTTTTACGTGAGATTCGAATTAAGTTTTGACTCCTTTCATAACGGCGACAGGATTTATCGCGTAGAAAGCCGCCTTTATGAAGGCAATGAATTGACGGACAATTGGGCAACGACAACGTTCGGCCACTCTCCCGTGATGTCCCGCGAGATTCCCGGCATCGAACAGTACGTAAGAGTGACGGCACAGGACCGTGAGCAGGAAGTGACCTATAACGACCGCCAGTTCATAGAAGAACGTTATTGCTATACGGAACCCTCCTTTTTCGACTTGTTCAACTTTCCTGTAATCAAAGGAGAAAAGGAAGGACAACTGGTTCGTCCCAATACCGTTGTCATTACGGAAAGCGCGGCACACCGTTATTTCATGAACAGTAACCCTATTGGCAAAATACTGACTTTCAAGACACCTTCATCGGAACAGCACTTTGAAGTAACCGGAGTGATTGCGGACATGCCGTACAATTCCCATTTACGTTATGACTTTTTGCTGTCATATTCCTCTATCCCGGAAGCCCGGCGCGACATCTGGTATATTCACGGTGTATATACTTACATCCGTCTCGAACCCGGCAAGAATCCGCATGACATAGAGAAAGCCTTTCGCCCCATATCGCAGAAGTATAAGACTGCCGCCTTGAAACATAAAGATTGGAGAATAGAACTCATTCCGCTCAAAGACATACATCTGACTCCCCGAAAGTCCTACGAAAAAGAAAAAAAAGGCAGCAAAACAGCCATTCATATCCTTTCATTCATGGCTGTTTCCTTACTGCTGATAGGCTGGGTAAACGCTCTGAATCTCACCATCGCCCGTTATTTGGAACGGGGCAGGGAATTCGGACTCCGCAAAGTGTTCGGGGCATCCCGCCGCCAAATCATCATACAAGGATTGCTTGAGTCGGGGTTATTCAACCTGCTGGCGTTGATTGTTGCCTTCGGATGGATAGAGGTATTGTTGCCTGTCGTTTCCCGCTGGGTGGGACAAGACTTCGCGTCTGATGTTCTCACATCCCCCGGATGCTGGGGCATGGCATTGATGATATTCATCTGCGGAACCTTCTTCATCGGTTCATATCCATCGTTCTTGCTTACCCGCATCAAACCGTCTGACATCATACGGGGAAAACTGCTGCATAGCCGGAAAGGAAACAAAATAAGAAAGCTGCTGATCATCCTTCAGTTCATGGCCTCTTTCATATTAATTTCAGGAACATTTGTAGTAATCAGGCAAATACATTATATGCAGCGGGCAACGTCTTCTGTCATGTCTGACCACGTACTGGTGTTGAAACATCCGGCTCTAACGGAAAACATGTCTGAACAGATGAACCATTTCAAGAAAAGACTGGAACAGGAATCCTATATAAGCCATGTGGCAGTTTCAGGTGCCGTGCCGGGCGTGGAGGTAGCGAATTATTTTACGAACCGTCCCTACGGCAGTGACATTACCGAATCCAAACTGATACAAATGTTTGCGGTCGACACCGATTATCTGTCACTCTACGCTCCGAAGATGCTGTGCGGCCGTACTTTCTCCGAAAATTACGGGAATGAGCTTAATAAGGTCGTATTGAACGAAGAGGCTGTACGGCTGCTCGGATATTCCTCTCCGGAAGAGGCCTTGGGACAACAATTGGCCATGGAGGTGCTCCAGGAGCCGTTGGAGATAATCGGAGTTGCAGAGAATTATCATCAGCAGTCACTGGCCGAACCATACAAGCCGATCATGTTCTTCATGAAAGAACGCGTGCCCTTTATCGCCACACCGTATATTTCCATTCAAGTAAAAACCGCAATCGACTCCAAACGGCTCTCTGAAATAGAGCGGATATACAAGGCTTATTTCCCTACGGCCGTCTTCTCTTATTTCAAGTTGAGCGACTATAACGACGACCTGTATAAGGCCGACCGCAATTTCAGCCGGATCTTCACCTGCGCCTCCTTACTGGCGATATTTGTGGCCTGCCTGGGCCTGTGGATCATGACCCTCTTTTCCACAATGGCCCGTGTGAGGGAAATAGGAATAAGAAAGGTTTTAGGCGCCGGCAGGAAAAGCCTCTTCATCGTACTGACGCGGGAACTGATGCTTCTCACGGTATTGGCAACAGCACTGGGAACGCCTGTCTCCATCATCCTGATGAATGAATGGCTCGAAACGTATGCTTTCCACATCACATTGCCCTGGTGGGACTATCTCACCGCCTTTGCACTGGTAATGTGCATTGCCCTGCTGACGGTAGCCCGCCAGGTTTGGCGTGTCATCCGCCTCAAACCCATGCGCATTCTGAGAAACGAATAAATAAAAACATCTGACAATATGATTAGAATAGAGAACCTCTCCATGGTCTTCACAACAGAAGACGTACAGACCAGAGCACTGAATGACGTAAGTCTGGAAATTCAGAAAGGTGAGTTTGTAGCTGTCATGGGTCCGTCGGGATGTGGAAAATCCACCCTGCTGAATATTTTAGGAACGCTTGACACACCTACCTCCGGTAAATATTTCATTGATGAGCATGAAATAACCGGAATGAACGAGAACCGGTTGAGTGATTTCCGGAAGAAAAACATCGGTTTTATCTTTCAAAGTTTCAATCTGATAGACGAGCTGACCGTATTCGAAAACGTGGAGTTACCATTGGTTTATTCATCCGTCAGAAAGCCTGAACGGACACGAAAAGTAACGGAGGCATTGGAACAGATGAACATCGCTCATAGGGCCGGACATTTCCCCCAACAACTCTCAGGAGGACAACAACAACGGGTGGCCATCGCCAGGGCCATCGTTACGCACTGTCCTCTGATTCTGGCCGACGAGCCGACAGGCAACCTGGATTCAACAAATGGCGCTGAAGTAATGTCTCAACTCCAACGACTTAACAAACAGGGAACTACAATCGTCATGGTCACACACTCGGAGAGAGATGCCGGTTATGCCGATCGGATAATTCATCTGTTGGATGGCAAAATTGTAAAATAGCCGTCACCTGATTTTATCTCTGGTTATAACCGAAAAGGCAAGAAAACGGCCGGCCTGAACCTTTATGGATTCAGGCCGGCCGTTTTCGTTTCATGCTTTCCCGCCATTCACACAAACAGCTCGTTACGCTTCCTCACGGTGCACAGCGGCTTCAGCCTTTCCGTGACCATCGCCTCCACCGGCCCGATACTTCTGGCCTTGTTAGGACACACGGATACACAGCGCATACAGGAAATGCAAAGTTCCTCCGACACCCCGCCCGGATTGTCGGAAGGAATGGCACCGACGGGACACAAGGCGCTACAGGCGCCACAGCCGGTACACCGTCCGTCGGCCTGCGGGGCAGGTCCTTTTTGAAGCGGCCTGTAAGGTCTGTTTCCGGGTACGCACAACGTGTCCGGCCCGACAGCGCCTTCAAGTTTCTCCCTGACACACCGCCCAAAGCCGGCCAGCTCGTCACGGTCGGCCGCATCCGGCCTTCCCGTGCCATAGACGCGGGCAATGCTGTGTTCGGCCACAGCCCCAACGGCGGCAACGACGCGGAACCCCATGCCGGCGGCAACATCGCACATCTCCAGCAAGGCGTTGTCGTAGGCCCGGTTGCCATACACCGCCACCACCACGCAACGGGCACCGCAGCTGTCGATTCCTCTGAGCCGCTCCACCGTCACGGCCGGTACACGGCCGGCAAACACCGGCATGGCTATCACCGCCACATCGTCGGCCTCTATGCTAGGCACCTGCAGGCGGTCTGCCCGCAGGCACAAGTCAGTAAAAACAGTCTCACCGCCCAAACCTTCGCAAAGGTATTGACAAACCTTTTCCGTTCCTCCCGTAGGGCTGAACACAATCTGATGTATTTTCATAATTCCAATGATTGATTATTCTCCATTGCATCAAAACAGCTGCCGGCCATCAACCGTCCCGTCGGTTACTGCCATCGGGAGCAGCCAACTGAAAACAACGCCGGCACACGCCATCATGGCCTTTCCGGCAACGAAAAGACATCCGCTGCCTCTCCAACCACAAAGTTACGAATTACCTTTAAAATGACTATCAGGCGAGAGGGGAGAAAACGCCGGAAACAGCCATGACAAACGGCCCGGCAGCCGCGCTCCACACAGGCCCGCCTTTTTCTTCTCAGTTTCCACTTTCTCCCTTGTCCGGCCCTGATTTTCCATAAGGAAACAGGACGTTCCCCAGCAGATTTCCATCGAAAAAAAGGTTACTTGGAATTTT
>NZ_BEWW01000119.1 GCF_002933955.1 Prevotella sp. MGM2 | reverse complement strand
AGGGGTCAAATCCCGCGTGCCCGAGGGGGTCAAACTCACGCGCCTTTTCCAGCATACTCCCGACCTTGAAAATTCTTTCCCGTCAGGTTTTTGAAAATCATCTTCATGCCTGTTCCGTCATCGCTGTGCAAGATGATTTTTCCGTTCTGTCTGATTGCTTCCATGATTAAAACTTGTTTTTGTGAATATTATCGTAGATTGGGACAGCGGTTTCTTTGCCTACTTTCTTTTTCGCCATCATGCTCACGAAAGAAAGTAGGCGGCTTTTGCCGCCCACCCCTCAAAATCGGGTGTAAAGTCCCGTTACCATCGTGAACATTTCTTCCAGCATATCGCAGTATATGCCATCGTGCGTTGCAATGTCCTTTGTCTTGCACTCGAATGTCTTTTTACTGAACGTCTTGCGGTAGAAACGCATATTGTAGAGGTCTAATCCTGCATCGTAGATGATGTCAAGGCGGTTTGCGCTTGTCTTGTTCCTCGCAAGGCTCATACGCAAGCCGTTTCCCATGTCTATGAAGTCCTTGCTTCCCGTCATGGCGGCAAAGCGTCTGCCGCCTATCTGCTGTAAAATAGTCTTTGCTATCATGCTTTTCTTGGTTTTAGGTTGGCGGTGCGGACACCGCCAACTTGTTCAACATTCTGTTATCTCGGCAATGGGTGTGTTTCGTTTCAACCATTCCATCAGGCACTCCATATTGTACTCGCTTGTGATGACTGCCGTATGGCTGTCAATGGCGGTAAACCTGCTACTTTCATAGTCATCTATCCACTTTTTTAGGGTATCAACTCCCCACGCTTCGGCATCGTCAAAGATGCCGTCCAATACTTTGATAGGCTCGCTGAACTTCACTATCAGCGTTTGGTAGGCTGCTGCGTTCATAAGTTTCCCTCCTTTCCCTTTTTCGTGGTCAGCCACTTGTCACGTGCGGTTCGGCACTCGTCCAACGTAGGTTTGACACAAGAGAACAATTCTCCGTCTGCGGGGTGGCGGTAGTCGTACTGCACAAGTGTCCGCTTGCGTCTGCCGATACCCATTTGGAATTTTTCGTATTTCTCCATACCTGCTTCCGTGCAGGTGCTTACTCCGTTGATAGTCATTCGTGTTGCCATAATCGTTGATTTTAGAGTTGTTAAAAATGTACTGACAAAACTCGGTTGCGCATCACCATTTCGGGGTCGCTCGTGTAGCGTTGGTGCAGGTAGAAATGGTGGCTGCCGAAGCCGTAAAGGAAGAACCTGTCAAGTTCGTGCTTCTCGGCAAAGCCCTTGACGCTTGCCCTTAACTGCTCCTCACTCGTTGCCAGAGTGAGGAGGTTCACAAATTCAAGGAACATCACGGGGATTTTATCGTCCCACAGACAAATCATGCTTTCAATTCTTACTTCCATACTATTGGATATTATAGGTTTATACTATGCCGCTTCCATCCGTTGGCGGATAAGGTTCACGTTGCTGTTCACAAGGTTTACAATGCGGTCGTGGTATTCGGTGTTCTCGTTGCATAAGCCACGGCACTGCACCACCTCCAAAGTTTTCAGTGATACCTCTATCGTTTCTATGCGTCTGCCGTCAATGGTCGCTGAAAGGATAAGAGAATTTTCCCGATTGTGGTAGCCACCCACGCAATGGTGCATCATACGTCCTTCCTCTATCATTTCCTCCACGCTCTCTATGACCTTGATACGGATAAGGTTGTCGGAGAACACAAGTCCGAAGAAGATACCTTTGGCTTTCAGATAGTTCTTCTCGTCCTCAATCGCCTTTTGCCGTTGCTGTTCCGTCCGCTCACGTTCCCTTTGTCGGTTACGCTTCGCCACCAACTTGTCGTGTTCGGCTTTGAGGTCGGCAGGGCAAACGTACTTCGGGCTGTTCGTGTCCTTGCCGAAATGACGCAGGAGGTCTATCGTGTCACGCCACATAGAGCCGTTGGCAATGGTGTAGCCATTTCGGATACATATCTTCAAGGATGCCCAATACTCTACGATATTGAAAGAGTGGTATATATAGTAACGCAACATGGGATATTGCCCTGCCTTCAACAGCGTTTCGGCTCGGCAGTCGGAAAGTATGGCTTTGAAAAGGTCGTAAGGCAGGATGTTGTGATAATCACCCTTGAAGCCGTTGCGTTTCACTTCGGGTATGAAACGCTGTCGTGGGTAGGTGCATACCGGATTTATGTCGTATGCCCGAAATTCTCCATTCTTGCGTACCTCCATGTCGCTGTATTCATTCCATAGGTCGTAATAGAACAAGGACATGCCACGCAATCGGGCAACGGTCGTTGTCTTGCCGTCGGGGGCAATCCACCTCTGCACCACTTCAAAGATGGAATATTCGGCTGGCTGCCCTGCCTTGTATCGTGACTTGACGGAAAAGAAGCGTATCACTTGGTATTGCTTGCAGGTGGTGACGATGGAGAAATACTCCATATCGCTGAAAACACTCTTTCGGGTGCGTAATGTTTCCAACTCCATGCCGCAACGGGGGCAGGTGCATCCGCAAATGGTATCTGCAAGGTCGTGGTCGCTTTTCCACGAATGTCCGCACTCGGTGCAGATGTTCG
>NZ_BEWW01000118.1 GCF_002933955.1 Prevotella sp. MGM2 | reverse complement strand
CGCCACATTAGAGGACAACTTCGGCAATTCCTTTGAACTGGAATTTGACTTCAACAACCGCAACATCAAGGATGACGGCTTCACCATCGTACCCATCGGCAACTTCAAACCATTGCAGAAATGATGCGTGTGTGGATGATAATGCTCTGTTCGCTTCTGGCGGTCTGTTCCGTGTCCGCACGGATCAGCCGCCAAGAGGGAACGGAGGGGCAGGCGGCAATCTACCGACTGCCACTTTTCGAGAGGGCTGTGCGCTGCACGAAATATTTTGAAGGCTGGCATTCGGAAAAACACCACCCATACGTGGGTTGGGGTCACAAAATTTTGCCGGGCGAAAGGTATTCGGCACGAACTATGACGAAAAGGCAGGCGGACGCGCTCCTGCGGAAAGACCTGCGAAAGTTCTGCGCTATGTTCCGGCAGTTCGGAAAGGATAGTCTTCTGCTCGCCACTCTTGCCTACAATGTCGGACCATATAGGCTTTTAGGCAGCAAGACAATTCCCAAAAGTGCCCTAATCAAGAAGTTGGAGGCTGGCGACAGGAACATCTACCGTGAGTATATAGCCTTCTGCAACTACAAAGGGAAACGCCACGCCATGCTGCTCAAACGGAGAAAGGCGGAGTTTGCACTGCTGTATATCCCGTGACCAGAAACGAAAATCCGAAGAAGCCCCAACTTCATCGGATTTTCCGCTTTTCATACATTCGGGATTTTTCCCGTGTCTATCACACCACCGTCCCTGCAATGCTCGATGCTGCCGGGTGTAAATCCCATGCTCCCGATTGCGATGTGGCGAATATAGTCCGCATACTCCTTACCTTGAAAATTCTTTCCCGTAAGGTTTCTGAAAATCATCTTTATGCTTATGCCGTCGTTGCCGTGCAAGATGATTTTTCCGTTCTGCCTGATTGTTTCCATGATTAAAACTTGTTTTTGTGTGAATGGTATCGCAGATTGGACAAAGGTTTCTTTGCTACTTTCTTTGTCCGCCATCCTGCTCACTGAAAGAAAGTAGGGCGGCTTTCGCCGCCGCCACTCAAAAGCGTGTGTAAAGTCCCGTAACCATCGTGAACATTTCTTCCAGCATATCACAATAGATGCCCTCATGCACGGCAATGTCTTTCGTCCTGCACTCGAATGTCTTTTTGCTGAATGTCCTGCGGTAGAAGCGCATATTGTATAGGTCTGCTCCTGCATCATATATGATGTCAAGGCGGTTGGCACTTGTCTTGTTCCTCGCAAGGCTCATCCGTAAGCCGTTGCCCATATTGATGTAATCTCGGCTACCCGTCATGGCGGTGAAGCGTCTTCCGCCTATCTGTTGTAATATCGTCTTTGCTATCATATCCGTTGTTTTTTAGGGTTTTAAGTGTTGGCGGTGTGAACACCGCCAACACATTCAAAATTCTCGCATCTCGGCAATGGGTGTCTGTCGTTGCAGCCACTCTTTCACATGCTCCATATTGTACTCGCTCGTTATGACTGCCGTATGGCTGTCGGTGGCGGTGAAGCGTGTGCTTTCGTAATCATCTATCCACCCTTTGAGGGTTTCGGTTCCCCACGCTTGGGCATCGTCAAATATGCCGTTCAGAGCCTTAATCGGCTCTTTGAACTTGACAATTAACGTCTGATAGGTTGCGTTCATACTCTGTCCTCCTTTCCTCGTTTTGCGTTCAGCCACTTGTCCCTTGCGGTTCGGCACTCGTCCAAAGTGGGTTTGACACAAGCGAACAGTTCTCCGTCCGTGTGGCGGTAGTCGTACTGAACAAGTGTCCGCCTGCGTCTGCCGATACCCGTTTGGAAACGCTCGTATTTCTCCGTACCTGCTTCCGTGCAGGTGCTTACTCCGCCCGTGGTCATTCTTGTTGTCTGATTATCCATAATTTTCTGTTTTAGAGTATCGTTTCTAATATTCTTCTTCTGTCTTCTTCCCAAACCTCGGTCATCACATAACCGAGGAATTGGCGTCGGCTATCTCGGTTGAGTTCCTTGTATAGTCTTTTGAGGTCGGAGAAGTTGCCGTTCAGGTAGGTTTCGTACATATAAATCTCCATATCCGGCACTTCATAATACCGTGCCTGCTGTTCCAAAGTCTTTGAGCGTCTTTTGCTTTTCATATCGGTGAGGTTTATGACCTACGCCATCGCAGACGCAGGTCGGGTTAGACATCAAGCGGTCATTCTCTTGCGGATTTGATGGGCGTTGCGGTTCACAAGGTCTATGATGCGCTCGTGGTATTCGGTGTTCTCGTTGCATAAGCCACGACACTGCACCACCTCAAAGGTTTTCAAGGACACTTCCACCGTTTCTATGCGCCTGCCGTCAATGGTCGCTGAAAGGATAAGGGAATTTTCCCGATTGTGGTAGCCACCCACGCAATGGTGCATCATCCGTCCTTCCTCTATCATTTCCTCCACGCTCTCTATGACCTTGACGCAGATAAGGCTGTCGGAAAAGACAAGTCCGAAGAACATGCCTTTGGCTTTCAGATATTGTTTCTCGTCCTCAACCGCTTTCTGCCGTTGCTGTTCAGTCCGTTCACGTTCCCTTTGGCGGTTGCGTCCTGCCACCAACCTGTCGTGTTCGGCTTTGAGGTCTTGGGGGCAGACGTACTTCGGGCTGTTCGTGTCCCTGCCGAAGTGTCGCAGGAGCTCTATCGTGTCACGCCATACAGAGCCGTCAGATATGGTGTAGCCGTTGCGGATGCAGATTTTGATTGATGCCCAATACTCCCCGATATTGAACGAGTGGTGCAGATAGTAGCGCAACATTGGGTGTTGCCCTGCCTTCAACAGCGTTTCCGCACGGCTGTCGGAAAGAATGCCTTTGAAAAGGTCGTAAGGCAGGATGTTGTGATATTCGCCCTTGAAGCCGTTTCGCTTCACTTCGGGTATGAAACGCTGTCGGGGGTAGGTGCATCTCGGAGTGATGTCGTATGCCCGAATTTCTTGGCTCTTGCGCACCTCCATATCGCTGTATTCATTCCATAGGTCGCAGTAGAACAAGGACATACTGCGCAGACGGGCAACGGTCGTTGTCCTGCCGTCGGGGGCAATCCACCTCTGCACCACCTCAAAAATGGAATACTTGGCTGGCTCTCCTGCCTTGTATCGGGAATTGACGGAGAAGAAGCGTATCACTTGGTACTGCTTGCAGGTGGTGACGATGGAGAAATACTCCATATCTCTGAATACGCTCTTTCGGGTGCGCAACGCTTCCAGCTCCATACCGCAATGGGGGCAGGTGCATCCGCAAACGGTGTCTGCAAGGTCGTGGTCGCTTTTCCACGAATGTCCGCACTCGGTGCAGATGTTCG
>NZ_BEWW01000117.1 GCF_002933955.1 Prevotella sp. MGM2 | reverse complement strand
CGCGCGTGTGGACTTCCGCAAACTTATCAAGGTACTGGCCGAAGCTTTTCATGTACGCATCGAAATGCGGCAGATAGGTGCCCGTCAGGAAGCCGGACGCATCGGAGGGATAGGGCCTTGCGGACGTGAACTCTGTTGCGCCACATGGATGAAGAATTTCAAGTCCGTTTCAACCGGAGCGGCACGTTTTCAGGACATTTCACCCAATCCGCAGAAACTGGCAGGGCAATGCGCCAAGCTGAAATGCTGCCTGAACTATGAGGTGGACACCTATGTGGAAGCCTTCCGCCGCCTGCCCAGCCGCGAGGTACAGCTAGAGACGGCCGACGGTACTTTCTACTACTTTAAGGCCGACATACTTTCCAATATGGTAACCTACAGCACCGACAAGCGAATGGCCGCCAACACGGTGACTATTTCCGCCGCCAGAGCCTTTGAGGTGATACAGCTCAACAAGCAGGGCGAAAAGCCGCTACAACTCGACAACTCTGCAACTCAAGGTCCGGTACGGCCGCTCGATTTGGCTGAACAGGACGACTTGACCCGCTTTGACAAGGAACGCCGACGCAAAAACAGTGGGAAGAAAAAGCGTCAGCAGCGCAACGGACGCCCGCAAAATGAGGGCACCCGTGAACGGACGGAACGCCCGCAACGCGAACAGCGGTCACGGGGAGAACGGCCACAACGCGGAGATTCCCCGCAAAAGGAACGCCGCGGAGGAGAACACAACAATCGCAGACAGGGCGGACATCAGCCAAACGAAAAACAATAACAGATGCACGACAGGTTCAAATATGTCTGCCGCCTTTTGACACTGCCTTTCTTAACCGTTGGCCTGAGTGCCTGCAATCAGCGAGAGACAGACAAAGCAGCATGGGAATTCTGCACCATTGGTGAAGAGGGCTGGTGC
>NZ_BEWW01000116.1 GCF_002933955.1 Prevotella sp. MGM2 | reverse complement strand
GCTGGTAGCCCCCATTCTTTTTTACCGGCGCCATATTTCGCCGCTTTTGCCGCCGGCGTGCCGCTTCACGCCCACATGTTCGCAATATGCCATTGAGGCGCTTCGCAAGCACGGCCCTCTGCGCGGACTGTATCTCACCATTCGCCGTCTGCTGCGTTGCCATCCGTGGGGAGGCAGCGGTTATGACCCTGTTCCTTGAAGGCATGACAATCAGGCGGCTTTTCGTCTTTGCAGTCCTCGTGTGCTTTAGGAGCATAAAGTTTCCGTTCTGTTCTCCTTCTGCTTTTTTCAATGGATTTCCACACACATAATCTTCTCTCCGTACCCGGCACGGCCATCGTTAACGTGCCGCGCGAATGGCTGATGAGTCCGGCACTTTTCCGTCCTGTGCCGGGCGGGCTCTATTCGGCCGGCATTCATCCGTGGTGGACGGGGGAAGCACAAGATGCCGGCCGACTTTTTGCCGGTTTGAGGCAGTTGTCGGAACATGCACAGGTGGTGGCCGTCGGGGAGTGCGGCCTTGACCGTCTGCGTGGGGCGGATTTGGAAATACAGACCGCCTTGTTCCGCCGTCAGGTGGAATTGGCCGAAGAGCGTGGGTTGCCTGTTACGGTGCAC
>NZ_BEWW01000115.1 GCF_002933955.1 Prevotella sp. MGM2 | reverse complement strand
CCATGAGGGCGTCAGGAATGTCGGCCGGCGGCGTGAGCCCTTTCTTCTTCCAGCCCTCCAGTTGCGAAATGATGTTGCCGCGACCGGTGGTCAATTGCTTCTCCGAACGCTCGTAAACGTCGGACAACTGGCGGATACCGCGGCCTATCTGTACAAAATTCTGCGCAAAAAGCGTGAACTTCTTGTAGAGCCGCTCGGCCGAAGTGTAGATTTCGCCCACGCTACGGCTCTGCATTTCGCTCTGCCACAGGTTGTAAGCCAACTGAAGCGCCATGAGCAGGTTGGTAGGGTTAAGCAATATGACACGCTGCGCATAGGCGTCGGCGGTGAGCCGCTCATCGGCCGATACGGCCGCCACGTAGGGGGCTTCGCCGGGAATGAACATGAGAACGTATCCGATACTGTTCTTCACCACCTTGTCATAGCGTTTCTGCGAGAGTTCCTTCACGTGGCGGCGCACGGAGGCCACATGCTCCCTGAGCATACGCTTCTGCTCTTCAGCATCGTCGGCCGCCACATAAGCGGTAAAGGCGGTGAGCGACACTTTGGAGTCCACTATAACGGCACGGTTGCCGGGCAAGTTCACCACGACATCGGGTATGAGCCGCCGGCCCTCCCCATCTTCCGTTCCGGCCTGAACCACATAGTCGCGTCCCTCTGTCAGTCCTGATGCCTGAAGCAGATTACCCAATATCATTTCTCCCCAGTTACCCTGTTTTTTCGAGTCGCTGCGCAAGGCACGGGCCAGTTC
>NZ_BEWW01000114.1 GCF_002933955.1 Prevotella sp. MGM2 | reverse complement strand
ATCCCAAATACTGGCAGGCCATAACGATGGCGGAAGCCCAAGACTACGCCAACCAGGGATATTTCGTCGTGGCGGGGTATTTCAATCCAACCGGAGGAAGCGGGCATGTCGTGGTTATTGTACCGGGTGAGGAAAAAGAGTCTGATTCCTGGAAATGTGATATACCACAAATAATGGACACAGGAGAAAAGAAACGATATAAAAAAGTCCCACTAAGCAAAGGATTCGGATTAAGTAAGAAAAATAATATCAAATTTTATTATTACAAAAAACCATGAAGAGATTAATAATATTATTAAGCATTGCTTACATAACTTTAATATCTGCAACGGCACAGACCGTTGATTTGTTCAACAGGGAAGGAAAAGATATTATTCCCAAGGAGCAGTTCATTACATTTTATAAAAAAGATGTCGCCTATTTACAAACACTAGATAAAAAACCAATACAAAAATACACAGAGTATAATATCACATCCAATAACGGAACCAGTCAATATCAAATTTCAATAGGAGGTTTTACCCCTATTTCAGAATACGATGGTTACGGTTATGATTTTTTTGAAATATCATATAACGGGAAAAGACTGATACGG
>NZ_BEWW01000113.1 GCF_002933955.1 Prevotella sp. MGM2 | reverse complement strand
TTCCGGCGGAAAGCAAATAGTGTTAAAATGTCATTGCCACTCTCTGCACGACGGCCGTAAGGAATGCGTTCTTTTATTTTTTCGGTCCTTTTCGTAAAGGTTGTTTTTATTTACCTGCTGCACTGAGACGGAGTTTGTATCTCTGCGGCGTTTCGGGCACACAGTATTTGGGCAGAGTGCCTACATCTTGTCCGCAACTGGCGTTGCCGATGCCGCGCGTCCATGCGTCGAGGTGCAACACGGTGTAGGGACGCGGCGTGAGTTCCCACATGTGCTGAGCCTTCATGAGGTCGGCGTCCGTAAAGCGGAGGGCAGAGAAGTTCACCTGTCCCTCTGTCTCTATCTTCAGGCCGAAGCCGCTCTTGTCCGTCAGGATGAGTTCCCGCATGCTTTCGCGGCCTCCCGTACTTTGGGGCTTTACGTAATGTTCGGGCATGTCCTCCACCGTTGTGGCATAACGTCCCAGCAGGGTACCGTCCTTGCGGTCGCAATAATTCTCCCACGGGCCGTATGCGTAATAGCTGACGTTTGAGAAGGCGGTGTCTATTCCGCACACCAGTCCGGCACGGCGCAGATTTCCCGTTTTGGGCGTAAAGGTTACGTCCATGTCTACGATGCCCTGAGGCAGAATGGTATAAGTGATGTCCGTGGCGCAGAGAGAGCCGTCGCGGCGGGTCTTCACCACCGTGTTGCCTTCACGGTCGGTAGTCACCTCCAGAGAACCTTTATCCGACAGTCCGTTTTCGGTATGGGTGTAGCGGTCGTTCTCAATCCAGCGGTGATTATCGTAACGGAAGCCCTGACCTTCGGCCAGCACATTGCGGCCGCCGAATGCCAGTGATGTGAGATCGCCTGTGGTATTGTTGAAAGTCACCGACACTTTCTTGTTGCCGATAGTCGTATGGTCGAGTGCGGCCGTCTGCGTCAGAGCTTCACCGCGGGAGGCCAGTTTGGGAAGGACTGTGCGCTCCGTCAGCACATACTGTGCCTGTGCCACGCGGTGTCCGGCCGGTTCCGAAGCGGTGGCCGCGCGCTGCTGCACGTAAAGATTGAGCAATATCTCGTTGCCGGCGGCTCTCTCTTTGCGGAGTTTGATTTTCGGCAGTTTGAGGCTTATTTCCACACCGTTGTCGGGGAGTACCGCCGGTAAGGCCATTTTCTTGCGGCCTGCCACGTGTCCGTTCCTGACAACTTCGTAAACCAGGTCGAACCGGTCGAGCGATGTGAAGGCGTATTTGTTTCTGAAATGCACTGTCGCAAGGTTGCTGTCTTCGTTGACTAATCGCATTTTGAACTTCACAAACTGGTGTGCGGCTTTGACTTCGGCCAGTTTGGCCCCTTCCTGCCGCTCGGGCGATACGATGCCGTTGGAGCAGAAGTTGCCCTGATGAGGTCCGGGATAATCGTATCCCGTGTGCAGGCGGTATACGCCGTTTTTCATCTCCGCCGGGTCATAGATGGCCTGGTCTACCCAGTCCCAGATGCAGCCGCCGATGGTACTGTTGCTCCTTTCTATCACTTCCCAGTATTCGCGCAGATTGCCGATAGCATTGCCCATGGCGTGAGCGTATTCGCAGATGAACATCGGCTTGTCAAGATCCGAGGTATTCTTGTTCATCCAGCGCATGCCAGGGTACATTTTCGAATAGAAGTCGGAAAAGCGCTCGCCGCCGTATTCTCCGCTGACGCGGGTGCCTTCATAGTGGATGGGGCGTGTGGGGTCGAGCTCCCGGGCCTTGTCGTAGCAGAAACGGAAGTTCTCGCCGTTGCCCGCCTCGTTACCCAGGCTCCACATGACTATGCTGGGATGGTTGCGGTCGCGCAACACCATTCGCTCGATACGATCTTCGAATGCCGGCACCCACGACGCGCGGTCGGAGATGCTTTGGTTGGCATGGTCCTCAAGGTCGGCTTCGTCCACACAGTAGAGGCCGAAATAATCGAACATGGCATACATTTTCGCATCGTTGGGATAGTGCGACGTGCGTATGGTGTTGATGTTGTTGCGCTTCATTAGTGTGACGTCGCGCAGCATTCCTTCCGTTGTGACGGCACGGCCGCGGCGCGGGTCGGTGTCGTGGCGGTTCACACCTTTGAGAAATACTTTCCGCCCGTTCACATAGAGCTGTGAGTCCTTTATCTTCACTTCGCTGAAGCCGTATTTTGTGGAGAAGGCCATTTCTTCGCGGCCGGCCTTGTCCAGTTGTACGATGTGGATGGTATATAAATGTGGTGTTTCGGCGCTCCATAGCTGTACGTCAGTGAGGTCGAAATCTACGAAGAGAGCGTTTTTATGGCGCGGAGAATAGAAATACCTACAGGTGTTTTCCGCTATTTTCTGTCCTGCCGGGTCGAATACACGGACTATCAGTTTTTTTCTTTCGACCAGATTGTCGCGATCATCGAGGGCGAGCTCTACATTGAGGCGTGCGTTGCGGTAACCGTCCTTGAGCTCTGCGGTGATTTTGTGATCTGCCACAAAGACGCGTGGTACATTGTACAGGTATACGTCGCGGAAAATGCCTGACATGCGGAACATGTCCTGACACTCGAGGTAGGAGCCGTCCGACCAGCGGAACACTTGCAGGGCGAGCGTGTTCTCTCCTTTTTTCAGATGTTTTGTCAGGTCAAATTCGGCTACGTTGTTGGCGCCCTGCGTGTAACCTATGTATTGTCCGTTAAGCCATACGAAGGCTGCCGAATAGATGCCGCCGAAGTGAATGAGTGTGCGGTGTTCCGTCCAGTCGTCGGGAACGGAAAAGGTACGCACGTAGGAGCCTACGGGATTGATGCTGTAGTTTTTGCCTCCGTCGTTGAAGCCCGGCCGTGCTTTGATGAAAGGCGGCGTGTTGGAGTGGGGGTATTCCACGTTGCAGTAGATGGGGCGGTCGTAGCCTTGCATTTCCCAGTTGGAGGGAACGGGGATGGTGTCCCATGATGATACGTCATAGCCTTCCTTGAAGAAGTCGAGCGGACGTTGTGAAGGTTCCGGAACGAAGTGGAAACGCCATGTGCCGTTGAGCGATTGATAACGCGAACTGACCGGTGTTGTCCATGGCGTGGCGTAGTAGTTTTTGTCGGCCAGCATTTCAGCCTCTGTGGCGTATGGCATGAAAGTGGCGCGTCCCGCTTCCTTGTTCTCTGCAAAGATTGTTTCGTCTTCCCAGTAGGGTGATTTTATTTTCGGTTTTTGTACCTGCTCGAAGGAGAACCATGCGTCACTGTCGGCAGCGTTGAGTTTGGCCAGTTTCAGTTGCCCGTTTTTGAGAGTGTACATCGTGCCGGCTTTGGCGGAGTTTTGCGAGGCCGAACAGATGAGGTAAACGTCCTCTTTGCCTCCGACGGGTACGAAGCGGAAGCGGGCGTTGTTCCACACGCCGTCCTGTGCAGGCCATTGCAATAGATAATCTACGGCAGGATTGCCGCCGCCGTCATCGAAGTTCTGAGTGTAGAAAGCTCCGGTTATGACGCGTTGTCTGAGGTCGAGCATTTTGATGTTCCAGTATTGTCCGCGGTTTTGGGCATCAGCTTTTTCGCCCACGATGCGGGCGTTGTTCTCTCCCGAGTCGCCGTTGCCTAGCACCATGTCGGGATGTTTTACAGAACGTATGCGATAGGTCAGTGCATCGTCGAATCCTGCGGCTGTGGCTTTCCGTATGTGAAAGCGGGCGGCCTTGTTGCCCTTGGCGCTGCTTTTGGCAATGAGCGTTACTTTACCGTCGGCGGTCACCGCGGCCGCCACGTCGGGGCGGTTCGTCGGGATGAGTAGCAGGGCATCGCCGTCGGTTTCGGTTTTCCATAACTGGGCTTCATCCGAACCGTTGTTCACTCCCGTCTGTACGGCATTGCCTTTGGTGCGTAGAGCCAGGTTGGAGAAAGGATTGATGAAACGCCACGAACCGGAAAGCTCGGATACCGTCCAGTGCTGTTCGGTGCGTTCGCCGTCCAGCCGCGCCAGAGCCACCTCTCCTGTGCGTGGGTTATATTCCACCACAAAGCCGTTTTTTGAGGCCGGCACGAGATGATAGAACATTCCTCTGGTAAACTGAGTGGGTTGCTGCCGGCTTGCAGAAACTGGCAGCATTGCGAGTAAGAACAAGAAGAGGCTCAAGCCTTGTCTTGTCATGAAGTGCAACTTTTTCATAAAGGATGTGTATTGTTTGTGTTTATTCTTTTACAGATGGTTGCAGACTGTGAACGATTGTGTTATTTTGCAAATATACGATTTTCCCGTTATTTTAACCAGACAAGACAATATTAATAAGGAAAAGGGCAGGTTTACACGTCTCCGATTTTAACATATTTAACTTTCTGTTACATTTTTGAGTGTTAAAAGATAGGTTCGAAGTAGTGGAATCCAAAAAATCCGTATCGGAATTTCAACACGAATACTTGGAATTTGAATTGCAATACG
>NZ_BEWW01000112.1 GCF_002933955.1 Prevotella sp. MGM2 | reverse complement strand
TATTACGGCTGGTTTCCGGCGTAATACCGGTGAAAATTTCCCGTTTTGGAATTTAACTTCCAAGTATTCGTGTTAAAATTCCAATAAAGACTTTTTCGTTTCCGTTATCACCAACCTATATTTTAACACTTCGGAACGTTGCTGAAAGTTAAATATGTTAAAGTCCGAATGTCCGTTTTAGAGCATCGTGCCGGTTGGCTTTCAGTAATTTTTTGTAACTTTGCCCGCCAATTGTATTTATTCACTTTTCCATTAAACTAACCACGCGCTCCGGCCTTATGTCCGTTGAAATCAAGAAAGTATCGACCAAGAAAGAATTGAAACGGTTTATCCGCTTCAACTACGAATTTTATAAGGATAATCCCTATTCCGTTCCCGACCTCTACGATGACATGCTGAATACGTTCTCGCCCGGGAAGAACGCGGCTTTCGAGTTTTGCGAGGCCGACTATTTTCTGGCGTATGACGAGGCAGGGAAAACGGTGGGGCGTGTGGCGGCCATCATCAACCATCGCGCCAATGAGGCCTGGAACAAAAAGGTGGTGCGCTTCGGGTGGATCGACTTCACGGACGATATGGAGGTGAGCCGCGCGCTCATCGGGGCCGTGAAGGACTGGGGGCGCGAGCGGGGCATGGAGGAGATTGAAGGCCCGCTGGGCTTCACCGACATGGATGCCGAGGGCATGCTCGTGGAGGGGTTTGACCAACTCTCCACGATGGCCACCATCTATAACCATCCCTACTATCCCGTACACATGGAGGGACTGGGGCTGGAGAAGTCGGCCGATTGGGTGGAGATGAAGATCTATATCCCCGATGCCATACCCGAAAAACACCGGCGCATATCGGATATCATAGCCCGAAAATACGGGTTGCACATTCGCAAGGTGACTAGCAAGAAGGAAATTATGCGCTCGGGGCTGGCTCATGATATTTTTCGCCTTATTAACGAGGCTTACGCGCCACTCTTTAACTTTTCGAAGATGACCGATCGACAGATAGACCAGTATGTGCGTATGTATGTGCCTGTGCTTGACTTGCGCATGGTGACAATAGTGGAAAATGAGGCGAAAGAGATCGTGGCGGTAGGCATTTCAATGGCATCGCTCTCGCGTGCCTTGCAGAAGGCCAAAGGCCGGTTGCTGCCCTTCGGATGGTTCCATCTGCTGAAAGCGCTCATGTGGAAGCGCCCGAAAGTACTCGATCTGTTGCTTGTGGCCGTGCGGCCCGATTATCAGGGCAAGGGCGTGAACGCATTGCTCTTTACCGACCTGATTCCCGTTTATCAGCAACTTGGCTTCGAATATGCCGAAAGCAATCCCGAATTGGAGGTGAACGACAAGGTGCAGAGCCAGTGGCAATACTTCAAGACGGAGCAACACAAGCGTCGCCGCTGTTTTAAAGGAAAACTTTGAGAAGAAACATTCCTCTTAATCTCTGTTTCATCACACAAAAGGCCTCAGGGCCGGAAAGAGTCTGGAAGAATCATCATGCAAGAAGATAAAAACAATATGCCGCCGGTATCGGAAACGGCCGTTGTCTATGACGAGAGCAAAATACGCCATCTTGAGGATACGGAGCATATCCGTACACGCCCTGGTATGTACATCGGCCGATTAGGCGATGGCTCACATGCCGAAGACGGCATCTATGTGTTGCTGAAAGAAAGTATAGACAACAGTATAGACGAGTTTAATGAAGGTTTCGGAAAACGCATAGAGGTAAACATACAGGATGACCTCACGGCTGAAATCCGCGACTATGGCCGAGGCATTCCCTTGGGAAAACTGGTCGAAGCCGTATCGAAACTTAATACGGGCGGCAAGTACGACACGGCAGTGTTTACCGCTTCGGTGGGTATGAATGGTGTGGGTCTCAAGGCTGTCAACGCGCTTTCTTCGCGCTTTGTGGCACGCAGTTGCCGCGAGGGCCGCATGCATGAGGCCGTATTTGAAAAAGGGGTGCTCGTGAGTGATGTCGAAGGCGATACACAGGAAGAAAACGGTACGTATATCTATTTTGAACCTGATGCGCAACTCTTTCAAAACTACAGGTTCCGTAGCGAATTTGTAGAGAATATGCTCCGCAATTATACCTATCTGAACACCGGACTGGCCATCTTTTATAACGGTCGGCGTATTCTGAGCCGCAATGGTTTGGAGGATTTGCTCAACGACAACATGACGGCACCTGGGCTTTATCCGGTCATACACCTGACGGGTTCTGGCATTGATATCGCCTTCACCCATACCTCGCAGTACGGCGAGGAATATTATTCTTTCGTAAACGGCCAACATACCACTCAGGGCGGTACGCACCAGAGTGCTTTCAAGGAACACATAGCCCGTACTATAAAGGAATACTTTGGCAAGAACTTTGACGTGCAGGACGTACGCAACGGACTGGTGGCGGCTATAGCCATACGCGTGATAGAACCGCTTTTCGAAAGTCAGACAAAAATAAAACTCGGTTCGCTCACCATGGCCCCCGACAAGGATATGAACGGCAATCCTTTCCCGTTATCGGGCGTGAGCGTCAATAAGTTCATTGGCGACTTCATCAAGGAAAATGTGGATAATTTCCTGCATAAAAACCTCGATGTGGCCGACATTCTCCTGCAGAAGATACAGGAAAGCGAAAAGGAGCGGAAAGCCATAGCCGGCGTGACGAAACTGGCCCGTGAGCGAGCGAAAAAAGCCAACCTGCATAACCGGAAGTTGCGAGACTGCCGCGTGCACCTTAACGATTCCGCGCCGAAAAACAAAAAGAAAGGAACCGAAGAGGATGAGACAGATCCGCGGCTCGACTCGGCCATTTTCATAACAGAGGGTGACTCGGCCAGCGGTTCCATAACAAAAAGCCGCGATGTGAACACGCAGGCGGTATTCTCCCTGCGCGGAAAACCACTCAACTGCTTTGGGCTGACAAAGAAAGTAGTCTACGAAAACGAGGAGTTTAATCTCTTGCAGGCAGCTCTCAATATTGAAGACGGACTCGATGGTTTGCGCTACAACAAAGTAATCGTAGCCACCGATGCCGATGTGGACGGGATGCACATCCGGCTTCTGATGATAACGTTTTTCCTGCAGTTCTTCCCCGACCTCATCAAGAAAGGACATGTCTACATCCTTCAGACACCGCTATTCCGTGTGCGTAATAAGAAAAAGAAGGTGCGCGGAGCAGCCAAGGTACAGAGCGTAGACGACAAGAGCGCGGGAGCCGCCATTCTGAAGAAGGCGAAAACAGCCGACCGGTCGGAATTTGAAACCATCTATTGCTACACCGAGGAAGAGCGGCTCGCTGCCATCGAAAAACTTGGCCCCGATCCCGAAATAACCCGCTTTAAAGGATTGGGAGAGATATCGTCCGACGAATTCAAGAACTTCATAGGCCCCGACATCCGTCTTGATCAGGTAACGCTTCACAAAAGCGACAAGGTAAAAGGGTTGTTGGAATACTACATGGGCAAAAATACCATGGAACGGCAGAATTTTATTATCGATAACCTCGTAGTAGAGGAAGACCCGGTGGAGGAAGAGGCCAACGGGGAACAATAATCTGTACTTATTGCCAAAGAAATGCACTAGTCATCACAAATGAAAAAGATTGCTATTTTCCCAGGTTCGTTCGACCCTTTCACCGTAGGCCATGCCAGCATTGTGGAACGCGGTCTGCCCATGTTCGATGAAATCGTTATCGGCGTGGGAATAAATGAGAACAAGCGCGCCCTTTATAGTCCGGAGGAGCGTGTGAAAGCCATCAGCGAACTTTATGCCGGTGAGCCGCGTGTCCGTGTAGTAGCCTACAATGACCTGACCATTGATCTGGCGCGACGCGAAGGGGCGCAGTTCATTCTGCGCGGTTTGCGGTCGGTAAAGGACTTTGAGTACGAACGCGACATCGCCAATATGAACCAACGTCTTTCGGGCGTGGAAACCGTGCTTCTGTTCACTGAACCACACTATTCAAGTATATCGTCAAGTGTTGTGCGCGAACTTATTGCTTTCGGAAAGGACGTGACTGACTTTCTGCCCAGAAAGTGACGGACTCTATTCCAGTTCCGGCACCAGTGGGCGAGGAAATATCCTTTCCACAATATAAATTATGGAACTTCCGATGCAGCGACAAATGCGAGCGTTGCTGTTAAGAATCAATCAATCCCTGTCAAATATCAATCTTATGAAATACGGAATAACACTTCTCTGCCTGCTTCTTGCCGGCTTTTCAGGCATTTCGGCCCAACGTCAGGTGCCGGAAGATATCGACATTGAGCAAATACGTAAGTTACAGTATGCCCAACTGGCCATCAGCAACCTTTATGTGGACAGTGTAGACCAGAAAAAACTGGCCGAAGACGCCATCAACGGCATGCTTGAAAAACTCGATCCTCATTCGTCATATACCAACGCCGAACAGACGAAAAAACTCAACGAGCCGCTCGAAGGCAACTTTGAAGGCATCGGTGTACAGTTTAATATGTTGGACGATACGCTCGTTGTCATTCAGCCCACCTCCAAGGGGCCGAGCGAAAAGGCAGGAATCGTGGCGGGCGACCGTATTGTGAGTGTGGACGGCGAAGTCATTGCTGGTGTCAAGATGGAGCGTGACAGCATCATGCGCAAGCTTCGCGGCCCCAAAGGCACGAAAGTATTACTCGGCGTGGTGCGCCACGGTGTGCGCGGCCTGCTGACGTTCAACCTGACGCGCGACAAAATCCCTGTCAATACCGTCGATGCCGTTTATATGATAGCTCCGGGTGTGGGCTATATCCATCTTGACAGTTTTGGCGCCACTTCGGGCAAGGAAATACACGAGGCCATCGCCTCGCTCAAGGAGAAGGAAATGAAGAGTCTCATATTCGACCTCCAGATGAATGGTGGCGGTTATCTCGGCGCTGCCGCCGAGGTGGCCAGTGAGTTTCTGCCTTCCGGCTCTTTGGTGGTCTACACTGAAGGGCGCACCTCTCCCCGTCAGGTGCTCAACGCCTCGGGCGGCGGTCTTTTCCGCAACGGCCGCCTCGTAGTTCTGGTGGATGAATATACGGCTTCGGCCGCTGAGATTGTAAGTGGCGCCATTCAGGACCATGACCGCGGCACCATTGTAGGGCGCCGCACGTTCGGCAAAGGTTTGGTGCAACGCCCGGTAGAGCTGCCCGACGGTTCGATGATACGTCTCACCGTGTCACATTACTATACCCCTTCCGGCCGGTGCATTCAGAAACCCTACGTGAAGGGCGACAAAGAACAATATGGCAAGGACCTCATCAATCGTTTCGACCATGGCGAACTGATGCACGCTGACAGCATCCGCCTCGACAGTACGAAAGTCTATAAAACGCTTGTCAAAGGCCGCACCGTTTATGGCGGTGGCGGTGTCATGCCCGATGTGTTCGTGCCCCTCGACACGGCGGCCTATACGCCCTATTACCGTGCCATCAGCCGCAATAATCTCATTACGCTGGCCGCTTTGAAGTATGCCGACGAAAGCCGCAAGGACATCAAGCGCAAGTATAAGGACTTTTCAGACTTTCAGGATCATTATCAGGTGCCGCAGGCCTTGATTGACGACATTGAGAAAAAAGCCCGCGACAAGGGCATAAAACCCAAAGATGAGGCTGAACGCGGCGAGACACTTGAGGATTTGCGCTTCATGCTCAAGGCATTGGTGGCCTACAACGTGTGGGACCGTTCGGAATATTTCCGGATCATCAACACACGCAACGACATCGTCAAGAAAGCCATCGAGGTCGTCCGTGCGAAAGATTGACCCAGGCGACAAGCTACAACCTCCCTCCTTACGAGGAAACCGTAAAGAGGGAGGTTGATTATTATAGCGTAGCGGAGCATTCCACATGGAATGCTCCGCTTTTCGTTTGTTTTTTCAGGAGAGAAAGAGTCAATAAACGGCGGTTTCTTCGGAAAAAACGCTGTTCCCTTTTCAAATTGCAGTTATTGGAATTTCAAAAGTGCGTATTCGTGTTAAAGTTCCAATACCGTCTTGTCCGGTTTCACGGCCAGCATGTTCTGTTCCCGCATTTCGGAATGCTGCGGAAAATGAAAAACGTAAAAAGCCTTGCGCGTGTTCTTTCCTATTTCCGCCCTCCTTATCGCTGCCATGTGCGGTGTATGCCCGTCGCGAAGAATCCCTGTGCCGGCTGTGTCGGTCCCTGTTGTGTCTTCTTCATTTCCGGATATGAGATCCTCGTGTGATAAATCGTCTTCAAACTGTCAATAAGCACACGTTTGGCATCGGCAATGTCGCGGAAGGTCAGCGGACATTCCTTGAAGCACCCGTCAGCCAGCTGGGAGTCGATAATGTGGTTCACCAGTCCGCTGAGGCTCTCTTCCGTATATTCCTTCAGGCTGCGTGAGGCGGCTTCCACCGCATCGCACATCATGAGTATTCCCTGTTCGCGGGTGCGCGGATTGGGGCCGGGATAGCTGAAGAGCTGCTTGTCCACCTCTTCTTCCGGATGCTTGTTGGCATACTGTATGTAGAAGTACTTTACCAGCCCTGCGCCGTGATGGGTGCGTATGAAGTCCTTGATAACCGAAGGCAGGTGATGCTTGTCGGCCAGCCGCAGACCGTCTGTCACGTGGCTGATGATGATTTGCGCGCTGCGCTCTTCCGAGAGCTGGTCGTGTGGGTTCACTCCCGTCTGGTTCTCCGTGAAGAAAGCCGGGTTGAGCATCTTTCCTATGTCGTGGTAGAGCGCTCCCGTTCTCACCATCTGCGGTTTCGCGCCTATTTTGTCGGCCACTTCCGCCGCCAGGTTGGCCACCTGCATGGAGTGGTTGAAAGTGCCCTGTGCCACTTTCGACATGCGGCGCAGCAGGCTGTTGTTGATGTTGGTCAGTTCCACCAGCGTCACGCTCGAAGTGAAGCCGAACACCCTTTCTACGAGATACATCAGCGGGTAGGCGAACAGCAAGAGAATGCCGCCGATGACCACGTACACCGTGCGCGACTGGTCGAAAGCCTGGCTGCCGAGCCCCTGCGAGAGGTCGTAGGTAAAACTTACCAGCAGGCCGGCACACACCACGGCCAGCACCGTGCGGAGCAGCTGCGAGCGTTCCGTCAGCTCGCGCAGGGAATAAATGGCCGCCAGTCCCGTTACCAGCTGGAGCAGCACAAATTCAAACGGGTTGTGGAGCGTGACGGCCGAGAGCAGGGCCATCACGACGTGGGCAACGAACGCCGTGCGCGAATCCATGAATATGCGCACGAAAATGGGAACGATGGCATACGGCACAAGGTAGACACTGTAGAAGTGGTGCGCCATCATCAGGTAGGTTACCACGGGAAACGCCGTCAGCAGCGAGAAGAGCAGCAGCAGGCAGTGGGGTGAATCGAGGTAGTCGCGGCGGAAAAGCTTGAGGTAAGTCAGCAGCAGGCTGATGCACACAAAAACATACACGGCCTGCCCCGCAAGAATCATCCAGTAGCCGCGCGAGGGGTCCATCCGCCGTTCGCTCTCCTTTTTGAGTGAGTCGAGAATCCTGGTGTGGTGCGGTGTCACTATCTGTC
>NZ_BEWW01000111.1 GCF_002933955.1 Prevotella sp. MGM2 | reverse complement strand
CTTCGGCTACAATGCCAAGAATGAGACTTTTTGCGACCTGCGTGCTGCCGGTGTGGTAGATCCTGCCAAGGTGACGCGTGTGGCTCTTGAGAATGCTGCCAGTGTGGCCGGTATGTTCCTCACTACGGAATGTGTCATCTGCGACAAGAAGGAGGACAAACCTGAAATGCCGATGGGTGCTCCCGGCATGGGTGGCATGGGCGGCATGATGTAATGTGCGCGCCTTCCGTTAATTGACAGATATATTCACGTAAGAATAGAAAATACAGCTCCGGATACCTTTGGGTGTCCGGAGCTGTTCATTATATGTGAAGAGGGCGGGAGAGGGATGTTCTGTAATGACAGGCATTTATGATTTTGTCTGATGCTTGCAGCCCCTTATTGGAGATGTAGACGCTTTAATGCGGGCAAGACTCTTTAAGGGGGAGTATTTACGGCTTTTAGTCCTTTTGTTCTTGTCGTGGAATCTCAAATCATTCTCTGGCAGAATATGTCCGCGACATCCGCCGATCTGATTTTTTGAGGAAATGCCTGTTCAAATCCGATATATGGTCTCACGCAAATAAGGTTGATAGGTTGAAGGAATACTTAAAATCCTGTGATGATGTGCAGGAATTCTTTAAATAAAAGTGCCGCAAAGAATTTCTCTCTGCGGCACTTATCTGTTTTTCAGATGTCAGGCAATATTTCAGACTGCATTATTTCTGATAACATTTAACGCGTTGTCCGTTGTAACCCACTGCCATGATGTAGGCTGCTCCTTCCGACGCGGGCCACAGCACTTTCGTGTAGCGGGAAGACTTCTGGGCATCTCCGAGACCGAACATGGAAATGCGCAACAGATTATTATCGGCATCGTAAGTCTCGTAGCCTACGGCATTTTTCCATACTTCGTTGTCCACCTTAATGGCGTTGCCCTCGGAAGTGCAGCCGGCGTTGACGGGAGTGTTTTCATCAATAGTGCCCTTATCGCGGAACACCTGCCAGTTATAGGCATTGATATAGTTGAGGCTTTCGGGTATAGGAGCATAATTCTTTGATCCGATATAGTCCTTCAATTCCTTAACCATTTCTTCGGTGATGATAAGCCAGCCCGGACTGTAGTCCTCTATGTAGGCCTTGACGGGATTGAGCATGCCAGCCTTCTCGAAGAATGGGATGAAATTAATCTGGGTGGAGTCACAGAATGTCTTCATGAACTGAAGCTGGAACTGGCCGTTGGTCAGGTTCGTATTGGCATTATTGCGGATGCCTTCGAGCATCTTGCCGTAAGCGTCGGGAGCTTGGGCGGCACCATCGTTGAGGCAGAAAAGTTCCAGCTGGTAAAGCGGAACAACCTTGAGGAAGTGGTCGTAATTACGCTTGGTAGTCTGTACGTTTTGGCCTTGGTTGCCGTTGGCGTCTTCATCTTTAACGGTGACATTGTTTGGGGTGGAGCCATGATAGTCGGGACCATCCTGCAACTGCCACGTTATGCCTTTACGCACGCCTTCTTCAAGATAGGCCTGGAAACGGCCGCCGCGCCAACCGCGGTATTCGCCGATGCCGGAGTTCTCGTCTTCGAGGCGGTGGTAACCGTTACCGAGAGTATGTTCTACCCATGCGGCATAAACATTGTTGGTGGTCTCACCCATACCGTCCCACTTGAATCCGGGGCGTACCTGATTGACGTGGCCAAGTTCGTGGCCGAGTCCCCAAAAACCTAGATCGTCGGGATTCGTCCATTGGTCAAAGGAACCGAAAGCGGCTGCGGCTCCTACACCGTCGGCATACATACCACTGGTTACGCAACGGGCGAACTGGCGGTTCTTAGGCTCGCGGCCGTACTTTGCCAATCCCATGATTTCCCATTCACGCAGGATGACGTTGTCGTAGAGTTGTGCCAATTCCATGCCTTTGCGGGGACATACTCTTTGTAGAGATACGAGGGGAGCGGCAACCTGCATGCGCTGTGAGCGGATGTCGATAATGTCGCTCTTGGCGTTGGCCAAAAGGTTTTGCCAGTCTTCGTTGGTGTCGCCGCGCTGGAGGTCGAAGTATCCGTTCTCATCGGCCATGGCAAAGTGGATTTTCACTTTGGGCAGTGATGCGAAATTGTCGGAGTAATAAGATATGTAGCCGTTGCCACGGTTGGTAGGCATGATAAGGTTGACGCCATTTTTCAGGGGATAGGAACTTTCGGGCTGGTTGTCGCCATCGTATTGCGACGGACCGAAACTCTTGATGATAAGGCTGGGCGCAACTTCTGTGATGCCTTCGACAAACAAAACGATGGGCATGTCCTTTGTGAAGTAAATGCCTGTAGGATTTTCGTAGCGGTTGTAATTGCTGGTCATCAGCTCGCGGCTCAGGCTTTCGACGGTACGGTAAGGCTCGAACTCACCCACACGATATTTCTTTGAGTAATCGGAAGAGAGCATATTGGTCACTAACTGACGCACGTATGGCTCGGAAATGCCGGCTGCCGCGGCTTCGTCCACTTCGGGTTTGAGTTGCGTGCAAAGGGCGTCGTTAAAATATTTGGCGAGTTCGGACGCAAATGTATTGTTGTTGGAATAAAACCCCATTTCAGCGCAGCTGGCGAAGTTCTTTCCAGAACCGTCAGAAGCGGCGCTGAGAACTTCGAACTTTATTCTTTTGACATTGTCTATACCGTTTTTGCCAAAATCAATACGGTGTGTACCGCTTCTCTGTCCTAAATCAAAAACTCCGAGTTCTTTAAAGTCCAGAGAATTGTCAATAGTGGTGTAAAGCACTCTCACTTCGCCGAAGTTACCGTTACTTCCGCTGGGGCGTGTAGTGTAAAGGGCATAATCCACGTGCGAGGGTTCTTTGATGGTGTAAGTCAGTGTGACGGGCATTGTTGTTCCGCTCCAGGCAGAGTGATAAATGGTGGAGGGGTTGTTGTCGTAACTTTTTTCGATGCCTTCGCCGCCTTGTTCAGATGATGCCGTGGCCGACTGTATTTCATGTTTAATGTCGCTGGGTACGGTGAATGCGGCGGTGTTGGCGGCCTGTTCCACTATGAGTGTACGCGTCAGGCTGCCATCGGCTGTGGTAAGTGTCACCTGTCCTGTGCGGGGAGTTGTGGCACTGCTGTTGTAGCTGCTGAATAGAGTGAGATTCCCATTGCTTTCTTTGCGGCAGGTAAACCAGTCGGCGGAGCCGGCAACAGTGTAGTCTGAATTTCCTGCTACTGCTATGGATTTGAAATCAGGATTATAGCCCATGCGCACGGTGTCTGCGCTTGTGAGTATGTGGGCTTTTTTGCCTGTGCCGGCATCGAGCAGAACTCCCTGCGCGCCTGTGGATATAGGGGCTGTCAATGCCAGGGTGGTTATGATAGACTTGATTATTGTTTTCATATTAATGTCGATAAATATCTGTTTGAATGGAAGAAATATCTTTTATTTCATGATGACTTTCTGACCGTTGATGATGTAAATTCCTTTTGTGGGATTTTCCACTCGCCGGCCGCTGAGGTCGTAAACTGTTCCGGACTGGTTGTCTTCATCAACGAGGGTGTTGCCGATGCCTACCGGCGGGATGACCTTGGCGGGAACTGTAGAAAGAACAAGGTTGGGATAATAGCTGGCCTTGCCGGTAATGACAACTCCCGGCTGCTCTTTGTGGAAAGTCCAGTTTCCGGAGGAGTAGGTATAATCCAGTCCGTTGCCTTTTTCCAATTCTTTGCCGTTGAGGTCTGTTGTGGTGTAGGATATACCGATGATGACGCTTCCAAAGCAGTCTACGCCCAATTGGGGCCTTAGGTTGTATTTTTCTCCGACGGAGAATTCTTCAATCAGGAAGTGGGGGTTCTGCGGGGCTACAATATAATTGAAGGTAGCGTCCTTAAGTTTGGGAAGTGAATTGAAGAAGAGACTGTTTTCGTGGACATAGAGATTTTTCAAGGCCGGAGCTTTCTGAGCTCCTCCCCAACTGATCATATTGATTTTGTTGTGGTCGGCGCTGAGCGTCTGGAGGCTCTTTTCTGCGGCTGTACCATCGAGTTCAAGTTGTTCCAGCTGGTTGTTTTCCACCCATAGTTCGGCAAAATCCGTCATGTTTTTTGGGAGCGTCAGTTCGGTCAGTCCATTGGATGAGGCCAGCAAGTTCCGGAGCCCGGTTGCTGATGCGGAGAGTTTGAGGGCGGAGAGTTTGTTGCGCTGTGCCCACAACGTTTTCAGGCCGGTCATGAGGTTCACCCCCGTGATGGCCTGAAGCTGGTTGTCGGCGCAGACGAAGGTCTGTAGCTTTTTGTAGGTAGAGGACGCGAAACTGATTTTGGCAATGGCGTTGCCGGCGCAGTTAAGGTCGGTCAGTTCGGCGTTTTGCGCGAGCGACAGTTCCGTCAGCTGGTTGCCGCGGCAGTCGAGTTCCGTGAGGGCTTTGTTGGCCTTGAGGTCTAGTTTCTGCAGGGCGTTGTCAGCACACATCAGCTTCTGCAGTTGTGGCGCTCCGGCGGTGTTGAGGCTGACCATACCGGCATCAGGCGCATAGAAGTGGGTGATGATACCCTCCGACGAGGTGATGGTGAGCGAGTCGGATACGACGGTTATTTCTACGGGCAATCCGCTGAAAGTGCAGGTCTCTGTCGTGCCGTTGCTCCAGGCCATCGTAGCGCTCAGGCCGGAGTTGAGAGCCAATGTGATGGTTTCTCCGGCTGTGCGGTTGGTCTTCAGGCCTATCACATCGGCAGAGGCATGCCCAGCGAAGAGTGTCAGAAGGGCTGCCGGAATAAGCAGGGAAATTTTACGCATAAAATGATTAGATTTATTAGTTGATTGAATTCGGCAACAAAAATACGTTATTCTTCCTAATTGACACCATTTTCATGGACCTTTAAAAGATAATAATAGTGAAAAGACCCCTGTTTTTCGGCAGATAAGCCGTAACTTTGCGTACAAACCATGTTATTGAGGCGCGTTATCCATTCACCGACATATCAAACCATTCATGAAACTGATTTATTTTCACGGTTTTGCCTCTTCGGGAGCCAGCGGTACCGTTCAGTTGCTGCGCAAGTTGCTTCCTGAAGATGAGATTATAGCCCCCGACATTCCTGTGGACCCTCAGGAGGCTTTGCCTTATCTCAAACAACTTTGTGCCGACGAACAGCCAGACCTTGTGGTAGGCACGAGTATGGGCGGCATGTATGCCCAGCAGATGAGAGGCTTCAGGCGTATCTGTGTGAATCCCGCCTTTCGCATGTCCACTATGAGCAAGGGGCTGAGAACGGGTACGCATAAGTTTCTCAATGGCCGTAAGGATAATGCCAAAGAATTCCGTATCACACAGGACATTGTGCGGCATTTCAACCAGATGGAGCGCAACCAGTTTAAGGATATTGCCCCCGATGACCGTGACCGTTGCTACGGCCTTTTCGGCATTGCCGACACGACAGTCAATCCGGTGAACGCTTACAACACCTTTTGTAAGTATTATACGCATGCCGAGCGTTTTGACGGCGGCCATCAGCTCAACGAAAAGGTGCTTAGACACACCCTCCTGCCGCTTGTGCGCCAACTGATGGAGGCCGCAGGTGTTTCCATGAGCCGCTGACGGCTGTAGCGGGGTGGCCGACGGGTGGTTTTGCGGTTGCAGGCGGATTGTTTTCAGGCAGCGCCCCTTTTTAACACAATTTGCTTTCCGACGGAAAATACTGTATCTTTGTAATAGCCAAGC
>NZ_BEWW01000110.1 GCF_002933955.1 Prevotella sp. MGM2 | reverse complement strand
TCTGCAAGGTCGTGGTCGCTTTTCCACGAATGTCCGCACTCGGTGCAGATGTTCGTGCCGTCTGCCCTTTTGATGGCGTAATGCTTGAAGCAATGGCGGAAAGCGTATGCCCTTTGTTCTTCGGTCAATCTCGGTAGTCGCTTGCTCAAACGTGCGACTTCCTGCTGTATGCGTGTTCTCGGTTTCATAATCAGAAGTCAAATAGTGATGGTTCAACTTTGGTTTCTTTCTTCGCTGTTGGCTTGTTGCGGTTCTGCAACTTGCGGAGTTCCTCGTCTTGGTATTGTCGGATAGCGTTCTGCCGTGCTTCCGCCTTTTCCTCCGCTGTGAGTTCCACCACATGGTTCACGGCTACCTTGCATTGGATAGGTTCGCCCACCTCTACCTCGTTCTCGTCATAGTAGTGGACGGCTTGTCCGTATATCTCTCCGTCCGTGAAGCCGTTGCAACCACTTTTCTGCACATAGTTCAGAATGTAGGTCACGCAATCGTCTATGTTCTTGGCTGGGTTGCGGTAGTTCTTGGCAAAGAGCGCATCTTCCGCTGCCCGCTGTTCCAAATACATCTGTATCGTTCTCTTGAAATGGTCTGTCGTTTTCATATCGCTGTCATTTTAGATTGTCTGTTTCAGTATCTCTCTCCAATAGGTCGGCTCAACCTCGCTCAAAAGGAAGTCTGTAAAATCCCTCCGTGCGTCCTTGTTCAGTTCGTGGTAGAGGTCACGGAACACGGATATGTTTCCGTTGATATACGTTTCCACCATGTACACGAAGATGTTGTCCACCTCGTAGTATCTGCACTGCTGTGCTGCCGTCTTGCTGCTTCTCTTTGCCATTTCGGTAGGGGTTAAAGGGTGAATAACCAAAGGATGAAGCCGAAGAAGGCGATTGTGGAAAGGATAGCCACGATTACGCCTATCGCCACTCGGAACACTCCGTTTATTATCTCCGTGATGATGCCCCAAAGGATGTCCAATATCCCGAAGGCGGTGCGCACGATTAAACCGCATATCGCAAGTCCTATGTATTGCGCCACTTGTCTGAAATTTGCCGTTGCCGTCATAGCCGTATCATTTTTCAAGTTCCACAATGTTGTCTATCCTGCCGTATAGGTATCTGCGAAGTCCGGTCTTGTCCGTTGCCTTGTATTCCGTCCAACGTCCGTATTGGCATACGAGGAACGTGCGGAGAACATCGGAGAAGTCAAACCTCCAGCCTTGCAAGGGGACTGCGCTCTTGAAATAGGTGTTACTGTTCACGTTTTCGGTGAGCCAATCCTTTTCCTCTCGGTTCATCTGTCCTCCGTTGTTCAGTTTCTCACGAAGGATGTAAGCCTTACTGCCTTTCAGTGTTTCCAATGTCGGCACTTCCCAAGCCACGAATTTTGTTGCCATTGTTGTTTCCATATCCGTTTTGTTTTTGATTTTTTGTTTTTAATGCGGATTCAAGAGCTGAGGGAGTTGAGTTTCAAACTATCTTATCTGCCTCTCGTTTATCCGACATTTTTTTTAATGCGTCTTTCTGTCGCATCGGTCGTTTTCGTTTCGGGTGCTTAAAAAGGTAGGGATTAGGGAATGCAAGGTTTTTCGCGGAAATACTACCCGCAGGGCTGGAGATTTCCGCAGAAAACAGGAGGCTTGACCTTGCTTTCCCGTCCAATCCCGGAATTACCTTTGCGCCCAGAACGGAAATGACTGCCTGATGCGGCTCACTGAAAGGCGCGGAAATGGAGGTAAACGGAAGTGGAGGCAGATTGGACAGGAAAACTTCAAAAGAGAAATCCGTAAAAAAGAAGTCCACAAAAGAAAAAGGGAAACAGCCGGAAGCGTGGAACCGGGCAAACCACCGTGTGGAAAGTATGGTTTTATATGTCCGGCAGGACGTGTCCGGTCGGACATATAAAATCATTCTTTCAGGTTTGCCTGCCGTGGGTGACGGCTTGTTCCATTCATGGAGCGGGCGGTCTTGCACGGCTTTCCGCTTCCGGCTCAAATGGACAGCGAAAAAGAAAAACAGTCAGAAATCCGTAAAAGCACCTCTCTGGCAT
>NZ_BEWW01000109.1 GCF_002933955.1 Prevotella sp. MGM2 | reverse complement strand
ATTTCAGCTATCGAATATTAACAAATGAACCGGAATTTCGGCTTGACCCCATAAAAGGCCACCTGCCACAATCAGTCAAACGCCTTTAAAAAGTAGTCAAGGAAACACCACCATACACACACCGCCATACCTCTCCTTACGGAGTATTCACACCACATATCCCTCAAAATCATAAAGAACGGTGGAAAGATAGCGCTCACCGGTATCGGGCAAAAGCACTACAATGTTCTTACCCTTATTCTCAGACTTCCGCCCCAACTCTATGGCAGCATGCAAGGCCGCTCCCGAAGAAATACCTACCAACAGACCTTCATAGCGGGCCAAAAGACGTGCCGCCCGCACCGCCGCCTCATCCGTCACCGCAACAACGGCATCGGCAGCCGACGGCTCAAAGTTTTTCGGAACAAAACCCGCCCCGATCCCCTGCAACTTATGCACTCCCGGCGCACAACCGGAAAGAACAGCCGAAGCAGCAGGCTCTACAGCAAAAATCCTTACAGACGGATTATGTCGTCTCAGTCCGCGCGACACGCCGCTCAGAGTTCCACCGGTACCTACTCCGGCTACAAACAAATCTACCTTCCCGTCCGTATCGGCCCATATCTCCTCAGCCGTAGTACGGGCATGTACAGATGGATTGGCCGGATTTTCAAACTGCCCCGGAATAAAAGCGCCCGAATGTACTTTCTGCAACTCGTATGCCTTGTCTATTGCGCCCTTCATGCCTTCCGCCCCCGGCGTCAATACCACCTCAGCCCCCAAAGCCTGCAACAATTTACGCCGCTCCACGCTCATCGTCTCAGGCATAGTGAGGATAAGACGATACCCCTTAACCGCAGCCACCCAAGCCAGCCCGACACCGGTATTGCCACTAGTCGGTTCAATTATCACATTACCGGGCCTCAACAATCCGCTGCTTTCAGCCTCTTCTATCATTGCCAGCGCCACGCGGTCCTTCACACTCCCTCCAGGATTGAAGTATTCGATTTTCACCAAAAGACGCGCCTCCAGTTTCAAGGCCTCACTCAGTCTCACTGTTTCAAGCAACGGTGTATGCCCCACCAGTTCGGTGAGATTTTTATATATTGTTCCCATATTTTCAACGAGTTATATTACGATTCAAACAAATTCGGATTTATCTCTACGTGATGCCATTTTATTTTCCATCCAAGTCCAAGATCACTCTCACACCTCATAGTAAAAACACGATCCGCTCAACGAGGTTTTCCATCTGCCCTGCCAACATTTCTGTCCATACAACAAAACATCATGCACAGAAGCGGTATTTTTCATCCTCCAAACGAGCGAAATCCTATCTTAGACTGCCGCCATCCGACCAGACCGGCTGAAAATCCCAATACTCCTGATAAAACGGACACCATTCCCGCCAGCTACAAATATACGGGTTTATTCCATCTTCATGCGCGAAAAGAGCACAACATTATTTAAAAATTCTATCGCAGAGCTTCCTCTACGGAATTCAACAGCTACAAAAACAAATAACCCGACCTTTCTTTCGAAAGACCGGACTGTTTGTTTATCCTTATCAGATTATCAACCCAATTTATTGATATGGAGCATCAAACTTGATTTGATATTTGCTGCTTTGTTCTTGTGGATAATATTTGTCTTGGCGAGCTTGTCCAGCATCTTCTGCACTTTCGGCAGAAGTTCTACTGCAGCTGCTTTGTCAGTCGTAGCGCGGAGCTTACGAACTGCATTACGCATGGTTTTAGCGTAATATCTGTTGTGCAGTCTGCGAGTCGCCGTCTGACGAATTCTTTTTACAGATGATTTGTGGTTTGCCATTTTTTGTTTTTAGTTTATTAGAGTAGTCCCTAGCGGAGTCGAACCGCTCTTTAGAGAATGAAAATCTCTCGTCCTAACCGATAGACGAAGGGACCGTACCTTCAAATTCAGGTTTGCATCTCAGCACCTTTCGGGGCTTGTTTGCGAGTGCAAAAGTAGAGCTTAATTTTGAAACCACCAAATCTTTCTCTATTTTTTTTCAAAAAAAAGATGTTTTTTCTTGTTTTTATCTGAATAACGGGCGGCTTTTGGTAATTTTGGAGAACGATACGGCTGTTTATTTTCTGAAGCACGGGTTTGCATACGGGAGCCGGTGGATAAAGCCGTAAATGGCCGTTATGTTCCAGCCACATATTATATAT
>NZ_BEWW01000108.1 GCF_002933955.1 Prevotella sp. MGM2 | reverse complement strand
AAATTTAACACTTGTCTCAAAATGCATGCACCGTGTTTTCGGCTTGACCCAAAAGATGTGCATCCGGGACGGCTGCTGAACATCTCCTGACTTAGCCGCTATTCCATGTCCCGCAGGTTTTCAATCCACGGGTGTAAAGACCGTCATCACCTTCATCTCCGTTTCTCTTCGATTTGATGATTCCGGACATTACGCCGATCCGGGATTGCATGGTTCCTTTTTCATTGACGGGATGCCGTTCTGAAGAAACGGCAGTATCATTCACAATGTCTTCCTGTGGCTTTCCTGATATATCGGGGGAGCCATTTTTATTTCAAGGCGTACCTGTGCCGAGTGGATATGTTGGAGTTGCTTGCCAATGTAAACGTGCGACAAGCAACTCAAACAACCACACTGTCTTTGGACGCATGAGGTTAAAAAAAAGCTCCCACCGATATGAAACCCACAGAAAGACATATTAGAAATTTAGGTCAAAGCGAAGCTCTCCAAACCTCCTATCATTACCGCATAAGAAAAGCGGTCGCAAAGGTGGCTAAGGTGATACTTATAATCATCGGAGCAATCGCAGGACTGACAATCGGCTGGATTGTAAAGCAGGTATTCCGAGGTGTGGGGTGGATAATCTCAATCCTCACGGCATTAGGGATAATCTATTGGATAATGACACTCTAAATATTTACGACTATGGCTAATAACAAGGAAAACAAAGGCACACAAGCCTTCAACGAAACCATCAAGACTTATCTTGAAGAACGAGCAGAGAATGATGCTCTCTTTGCCGTCAAGTATGCAAATCCCTCAAAATCGGTAGATGATTGCGTGACCTATATACTCAACTCAGTGCGGAAAAGCGGATGCTGTGGCTTCACAAACGATGAGATTTTCGGGCTGGCAGTCCATTACTATGAAGAAAATGAGATTGAGGTCGGAAAGCCTGTCAACTGCCAAGTGGTAGTCAACCATATCGTTGAACTCACCGAGGATGAGAAGGCACAGGCACGGCAGGACGCTATCGACCGACTGCGTAACGAGGAAATGGCGAAAATGCGCAAGCCGATACAGCCGAAGAAAGCGACCGAGAGCAAAAACAAAGTTGAACAACTAAGTCTTTTCGACTTCTAAAAGATACAGCTATGAAACCCAAGACAGCACTGCAAAAGAAAGTAGCAAAACTATCCGCCGCACTGCGACCAATAACAGCCACACAAAAACGTTGGGCATTCTCGCGATGCTTTAAACACACCGCCTATCGCGGGAAGAATGGCTCTATGATTTGTTCGGAATGCGCCCACGAATGGACTGCGGAGGACAACCGCAACAACATATGCCGTTGTCCGGAATGCGGTGCAAAACTCACTGTCAGCCATTCGCTCAAACGCAAGTCAACGCAGAAGATACATTTCGCTGTTGTCACGACAAGGAATAATTTCCAAGTCATAAGGGTGGTGGAAAAGGCACGCGTGATTTGACCCCTCGGGCGAAATAAGATTGACCCCTTAAAAGTCCTGGCGGCGGGGGTCAATGTTATTTTACCTCATTTGATGACTCAGGCTTTTTTTGCCTTTAGTTTGCGTATGCTTTCGCCAGTCAGTTCGATTGTATGAGCCGAGTGCACGATGCGGTCAAGGATGGCGTCGGCCACGGTCGGGTCACCCACCATGTCGTACCAGCTTGAGGAGGGATACTGCGAGGTGATGATGATGGATTTACGTTCGTGGCGGTCTTCGATGATGTCGAGTAATATCGGACGTTCCTTCGCATCAAGCGGTACCAGAAAGAGATCGTCGAGGATGAGCAGCTGGCAGCGTTCGATTTTCTTGAGTTCGGCCTCAAGAC
>NZ_BEWW01000107.1 GCF_002933955.1 Prevotella sp. MGM2 | reverse complement strand
TTCCACCTTGTTGACGTTTTGTCCGCCGGCACCGCCTGACCGGAAAAGGTCCCAACTGATTTTCGAGGGGTCTACATATACTTCGATGGTGTCGTCTACCAATGGCGTTACAAAGACCGATGCAAACGAAGTCATGCGTTTGCCCTGTGCGTTGTAAGGCGATACGCGCACCAGACGATGCACGCCGTTTTCGCTTTTGAGATAGCCGTAGGCGTAATCGCCTTCTATTTCCATCGTCACGGTTTTGATACCGGCTTCATCGCCGTCCTGTATATTGGATATGCTGACTTTATAGCCGGCGGCTTCGGCATAGCGCATGTACATCCGCATGAGCATCGAAGCCCAGTCCTGGCTTTCAGTACCGCCAGCTCCTGAATTGATTTTAAGCACACAAGCCATGCTGTCTTCCTCCTGGCGCAACATGTTCTTTAGTTCCAATTCTTCTATTTCAGTAATGGTGCGGGCATAAGCTTCATCCACTTCCTCCTCTGTTACCATTTCGTCCTTATGGAAGTCAAAAGCCAGCTCCAGTTCATCGGCCAGAAGCTTTATGCTTTTATAGCCTTCAATCCACTTTTCGAGCGACTTGACTTTCTTCATTTGTTCCTCGGCCTGCTTGGCATCGTCCCAAAAGCCGGGTGCTTGTGTGCGGAGCTGCTCTTCTTCGAGCTGAATGACCTTGGCGTCAATGTCGAGGTAGCGGTTGAGCGCTTCCACACGGTCTTTAGCTTCTTTGAGTTGTTCTTGCGTTATCATATTCTATGCGTATTCTTATAGTAAAATGCCGCGTACAAACCAGCCGGCACAGCGATATCATGAAGATTGGGACGCTTCTTTTTCAGCCTCCTTGTAAATATTCTCGATGATTTCTGCGTAACGCTCATACACCACCCGTCGTTTCACCTTGAGCGTATTGGTAAGCTCGCCGGTTTCTATAGTGAACGGTGCTGGCAGAAGCACAAAGCGTTTTACTTTTTCATAATGGGCCAAATCCTGCTGAAGCGTTTCGATGCGCTCTTCTATCATGCGGCGTATATCAGCGTTTTCGCATAAAGCCTCATTGCTTTCTGCTGAAATGCCCTTTTCTTCGGCATATTTGCGGAGAAGATGGAAATCTGGCACAATGAGCGCCGAGACGAATTTATGTTGGTCGGCCACAATGACAGCTTGCTCCAGATATTTGTCAATAACGAGTTTCGACTCTATCATCTGCGGCGCGATGTATTTGCCGTTCGATGTCTTGAAAAGATCTTTGATGCGCTCTTTAAGGAAAAGTTCACCGTCTTTCATATAGCCAGCATCGCCCGTATGGAACCATCCCTCCTCATCGATAGCGGCTTTTGTAGCGGAATCCTTTTTATAATAGCCAGGTGTGATGGTTTTTCCGCGCAGTAGGATCTCATCATTTTCACCAAATTTTATTTCAATGCCATCTATCAGCCGCCCCACGGAACCTAATGTTATAGGCAGTCCCGATATGTCGCACGAGACAGTGGCTGTTGATTCTGTCAATCCATAACCGACAATAATATTTATGCCGGCGGCATGAACGAATTTCTCCACTTGGGGCGACACCGCCGCTCCCGCTGTGGGAAAAAAGTTGGCATTCTCCAGTCCGAGGGTCTTGCGTAATAGCCTGATGATGGTTTTGTTGTAAAAACTGTACTTCAGGCTAAGTGACAGGGGAAGAGACTTTCCTTGCGAGAGATATTCCGTCCAGCAGCGAGCACCGACGGCAATAGCGTCTTCAATGAGTTTGCGTTCCAGAAAAGAGGATTGTTCCATTTTCTCCTGTACACCTTGGTACACTTTTTCCCAAAAACGCGGCACGCTGCTCATACATGTGGGATGTACTTCCTGCAATGAGCGTAACACATCGTTAGGACGCAAATTGATAGCCAGACGAGCACCTTCAGCCAAGCAAAGATAAGACCATGCCCGTTCAAAAATATGCGTAAAGGGTAGAAAATTAAGAATAACATCCCTTTCACCTAGCGACAACACCGCATCGTTCACGCGGAGGCCTTCGTGATACATGCTGTAAGTAAGGATAACTCCTTTGCTTGCTCCGGTAGTTCCGCTGGTATAGAGGATGTTGGCACAATCACTGAAACTGGCTTCGCTCATGCGTTGGGCCAAAGTCGCCTCGTGGGACTCACTACATCCGCAATTAAGGAAATCATCAAAAAAAACCGACACATTGTCATTTGGCTTTCGCTTTACGGAACGATCAAATATGATGATTTTCTCAAGAGTGGGACAAACTGAGATCACGCCGAAGGCCACATCATATTGAAACTGCTCGCCTACAAATATAAAGCGGACTCCGGCATCGTTTATCATATAGGCCACTTGCGCGCCACTGCTTGTGGCATAAAAGGGAATGGTGACAGCTCTGATACCGTAAGCACCAAAATCAACATAAAGACATTCCGGTTTGTTTTGCGAGAAAACGGCAAGATTTTCCTGCACGCCTACGCCCAATTCCAGTAAGGCTCTGGAAACTTTATGTACAGTGTCGGAGACTTCGCGCCATGAGACGGGCGTCCATTGGTTGCGGTCGTAGTCGCGCCACGAGAGGGCGGTACGGCTTTCGTACTTGTCGGCCTGCTCATGGATGAGTTTGGAGAGATGACAATTATTAAGCATAGTTTTCGGTATTCCGATAGTACAAAGGTAGGAGTTTTATTTTGAAAAATAAGTAAGAATGCTCATTTTTTTGAAATTCGTGCGGTTTTTACTACTTTTGCCGGAGTGATACAGGGTAATACCCTTTGGGTCAAAAACACTTAGAAAAAGAATATGAACAGTCAAATTGTCCGACACTATACCGATGAGGCCGTAGAGGTTCTCAAGAAACTCATCGCCATACCTTCGGTGAGCAGGGAAGAAGCAAAAGCAGCCGATTTCATCGAGAGTTATGCTACAGAAAAAGGTCTTTCGCCACATCGGCACGGCAATAATGTATGGTGTATCACGCCTCACATGCAAGAACATCGTCCCACATTGTTGCTCAATGCCCACATAGATACGGTGCGCCCTGTTTCAGGCTGGCAGCACAATCCTTTCGTGCCCTGCGTCGAAAGCGGCAAACTCTATGGCCTGGGCAGCAATGACTGCGGCGGAGGACTGGTAAGTCTTTTTCAGACATTCCGTCTTTTACGTGAGCATAAGAATTTGCCATGGAACCTCATTTGGCTGGCCTCATGCGAGGAAGAGGTTTCAGGCAAAGAAGGCATAGAGGCGGTCATTCCCCTGCTGCCTCAGGTGGATTGCGCCATAGTGGGAGAGCCCACTGGTATGCAGCCGGCTGTTGCCGAAAAAGGGTTGATGGTACTTGACGTTACCGCACACGGCCGGGCCGGCCATGCTGCACGCGAAGAAGGCATCAATGCCATATACGAAGCC
>NZ_BEWW01000106.1 GCF_002933955.1 Prevotella sp. MGM2 | reverse complement strand
ACAAATTTAACACTTTTCTCAAAATTCATGCACCGTGTTTTCGGCTTGACCCATAATACGCCTGATCCTCATACTGCTTCTGATAACCAGCGGCATCTTAATGTTCTGTAGCAAAGGGGACAACGACAGCACACACACACCCGCCTCCCAACCCTCCCCTACCGACACCATTCTGAAACACAGCAGACATGTGGACGGCCTCCTCTCACACCCACGAAAGCCTCTCGTCATGAACGACAAAAACGGGAATCCCGTCAAAACCAAAATAACAGGCGTAGGCGATTATAATGAAGCCTTTCCCGACATGAATGACATTCAGCTGGCCACAGCCACGCGCTTGGGAATCGACCGGATAGCCAACAGGGAAGCCGCCCACCACAGCAAAGACAAACTGGTGTGCATCACGGACAATCCTTATTATCGTGTGCATCATCTCTCCCACTCCATTCCCTATCTGGTACCACGTGCGCAACGCCTGCTCACGGAAATATCCCGCAACTTTATTGACTCTCTCCAGCGGAAGGGTCTCCCCTTCTACAAGCTCATTGTCACCTCCGTGCTACGTACAGAAGAAGACGTGCGCCGCCTGCGCCGCGTCAACTGCAACGCATCCGAAAACAGTTGCCACCAGCATGGCACGACCTTCGACATCTGTTACAATAGTTTTCACCGTGTAATTTCCCCCAATGACTCTGAGGCCAAACAGGTTTGGGACGGCCGGCTCAAAGATGTTCTGGCCGAAGTGCTGCGCGACCTCCGCAACCAAGGCGTCTGTTACGTCCGCTACGAAGCCCGCCAGGCCTGTTTCCATATCACAGCCAGATAAGACAAACCGGCATATTGGCCACCACACCTTACAGCAATTCCAACTTCCCGCCAATAACCATAAAAAACATGTAGCCTGAGAGACTTCTAAAAAAGAAATCGCTCAGGCTACATGGAACCGGCCCTTCTATATACCACAAGACAGGGCTGTCAGATAAAACCGTTCATACGCCGCCAAAGGTAATGACACACACGGAAAGGAACATCCCAAATCACCTCTCCAGGATAATGGACGGCCAGGTGAAAATTACGCCGGGACTTACGCAGAAAACGGCTCCACATCCCCTCGCTCCCTGAGGCACAGCGATAACGCCAGTCATATTTACCGAAATTACCGGCAAGCATAATTTCATCAAGCAGGAAACGTCCTTCACGCTCATCGGGCGGCACAAAACAAAATTCATCCTCCAGCCCGAAAACCTCCTGCAGTACATACACAACGGCACGGGAAAAACGCAACAGCCCCATTCGCCTCATCCAACAGACCGAAACCCGATTTTCCTCAGCCGTAAAAGACTGCCGAAGGCAAAAGAAATAATCCATCATTTGCCTCAGACCTACACCTTCATCAAAAAAGTGACGGTAAATATGTGCAAGAAGAAACAACCGGTTAAAAACCGGAGAAGGCACTCTCACCTTTTCTTCGCTGCCACCCGACAAACACACATCAGTGAATTCCCCCTGACCGTACAAATACGAAAACAGGCGGTTCATACGCCTGTCCGCCCATGGATTATAACGGAAAGAAGGCCTGAAATGCGCCTCCGTCTCCACCTTTTCCGAAAGATGCAAGGACGTATGCAGGAAAGTTGTCGGAGGCGTCTTGCCCGACAGCCTGCGGGCATAATCTACAACACGACTCCGGCACTCCCTCATCCAAAGGTCTATATCGCCCGGTATCCGCCATAAAGGCTCAGGATAATAAGTGGCTACCCCCTGTCCCTTCAGCAAAACGGCTTCCATCCCCTCCGCTCTGACCAGCGCCATTATCCGCACAACCTCCATATTGAGACAAAGGTTCACAGCCCTTATGCGTCCGGCTTGTGCATACCATTGCAGCAGCAACTTCCGCGGCGGACGCTGATGTGCCGGCAAACGCTCTATCCCGCCAAACAGCACTCCTGTAAGCGTCTGCCGGCGGGACTCGTCCATGAGCCCCGCCCATTCCTCCGGAGACGGAACGCGCGAGAAACCGTCGCGGCGGCCGACGGAAACCTGTATCAGTTCAAAAAACAGCGACACGGATAAAAACCACTCAGATACCTTTCTCAGAACTTCTTTCCGCTCACAATCTTATAAAAGGTCAGCCACAATATCTTCA
>NZ_BEWW01000105.1 GCF_002933955.1 Prevotella sp. MGM2 | reverse complement strand
CGGACTTTTCATATTCTCCCTGTTACGGCCTGTATTTCATGTCCTGAAAATGTTTCGAAAGGTTAAAAATGTTAAAGTCAAACAGCCATTCCTGATAATGGAAAAGGATTTTCATTCCCCATCCATTCCCTATTTGCGGCTTTGGATATATATTTCACGTTTGTTTGACTTAAAAAGCGTACCTTTGTGCAGCAAGTACGAAAATACAATGGTAAGCGTGACTATACATTGTTGAAAAACAAATATTTCACGGCATCTGCCCCGTATTGCCCTCAATATTTAAACCAAGAAACATCCTGTTATGCCCGAAACTTCAAAAATGATTTCCGATTATTTTCCCGGACTGACCGACACACAATGTCGGCAATTCGACGCTCTCGATGCTCTTTACCGAGATTGGAATGCCAAAATCAATGTCATCTCGCGTAAGGACATCGACCACCTTTATGCCCATCACGTGCTCCATTCGTTGGGCATAGCCAAGGTTATTAACTTCCGCCCGGGAACCACCATCATGGATGTGGGGACAGGAGGAGGTTTTCCGGGCATCCCCTTGGCCATACTTTTTCCGGAATGCCGGTTTCATCTGGTAGACAGCATCGGAAAAAAAATCAAAGTGGCCACAGCTGTGGCCGAGGCCATAGAATTGGAAAACGTGACAGCAGTACACCGCAACGTAATGGAGGAAAAGGAAAAATTCGACTTTGTCGTATCGAGAGCCGTAATGAATTTGTCGGAACTGGTAAAACTCGTCAGCAAGAACGTTCACCGCAAAGGACGCAACGCCTTGCCCAACGGCGTGATATGTCTCAAAGGCGGCGACCTGCACGAAGAATTACGCCCTTTCAAGCACAAAAGTGAAACATGGGACCTTGGAGATTTCTTTAAGGACGAATTTTTCCAAACTAAAAAAGTGGCCTACGTGGCTCTATGAAGAAACCCTCTTGGCAATGCCTGCGACCTGCGCGCCGGCATTGCCTCAGAAAACAACGAAATGACATGACAAACAACTTGACACTCAAAACCTTCACGGTCAATTTCATAGAAGAGAATTGCTATGTGCTGAGCGATGCCACGCGCGAGGCCGTTATTGTAGACTGCGGCGCCTTTTTCCCAGAAGAACAGGCTGCCATCCGCCAATATGTGGAAGAACAGCAGCTTGACGTGAGGCATCTCCTGTGTACACACGGGCATTTCGACCACGTCTTCGGCGTTCAGTTCATTCACGATACTTATGGCATTCTGCCCGAGATGTGCGTTGACGAAGTGGACACTTATCGCCATTCCGGCGAGCAAATGCGGCAGTTTCTTCATCGTGACCTGCCACTCTCACTGCCGGAACCAGGAACAACATTTACCGAAGGCGATGTCATCACCTTCGGCACACACACGCTTCGTATCATTGCCACACCGGGACACACTCCCGGCGGTGTATGCTTTTATTGCCCCGAAGCCGGCATACTGCTCAGCGGCGACAGCCTGTTCCGGCGCGAAATCGGCCGGTGCGACCTTCCAGGCGGCAGTGAACCAACACTCGTTAAAGCCCTGAAAGACAAAATAGTCAACGCATTGCCAGCCGACACCACAGTCTATTCCGGACACGGCCCCGCCACTACCGTTGGCGAAGAGCGACAGGAAAACTATTACCTGCAATAAATGAGGCGTAAACAAGCGCTATGGCATCACCTAAAAGAGGATGAAAAGCAAAAACCCATAGCTTAGATTTCCGTATTCCGCTCATTTGCACTATCTTTGCACCGCCTTCACCGGCAAACAACGATGAAAACCACCCTCCTTACCTGCGCAGAGGCGCTGCATTTACACGGGTATTGTATCACACTTTAATTATATATGGCACTTTTATTTTTATATCTTTTTGTGGCGTTGGGCATCTCTTTCATGTGCTCCGTACTCGAAGCCGTACTGCTCTCGTCGCCCATGTCGTTTATCTCCATGCTTGAACAAGAGGGAAAGAAAGGCGCGGCGCTGCTCAAAAAGTACAAACAGAACATCGACCGGCCCATCTCAGCCATTCTTTCACTCAACACGATAGCCCACACGGTAGGTGCGGCCGGCGTGGGAGCACAATCTCTTGAAGTATTCGGCAACGAATACTTTGCCGCAACATCAGCCATACTGACGCTGCTCATCCTCATTCTCTCCGAAATAATACCCAAGACCATCGGCGCCGCCTATTGGCGGCAAATAGCCATTCCGGCTGCGCGGGTCATACACATGCTCGTGTTCATAACCTACCCGCTGGTGGTACTATCCGAACTAGTTACCCGCATCTTTGCAGGCAAGAAACAAGCCGTCAGTGTCAGTCGCGAAGAAGTATCGGCCATGGTCACAGTGGGAGCGGAAGAAGGCGTGTTTGAAAAAAAGGAGAACCGCATGATACAGAACCTGCTCAAACTCGACGACATTACCGCCCGCGAAATAATGACGCCCAGTTCTGTGGTCGAAATGGCTGAAGAAAGCATGACACTCGGGGAATTCTACAAAAATGACGCTTTCCGAAGTTATTCCCGCATACCGGTCTACAATATCGAGAACGATGACTACATCATAGGTTACGTGCTGCGTCAGACCATTCTCGAGAAACTCTCGGAAGATAAGTTCAACATGCGTCTTTCCGACATCCTGCGCCCTGTACTCACTTTCTCCGAAACCGAGTCGGTATCCGATGTATGGGAAAAGCTTTTGGCAAAGAAAGAGCACATTTCCGTCATCATAGACGAATACGGCTGTTTCCGTGGCATTGTAACCATGGAAGACGTCATAGAGACGATGCTCGGCACGGAAATAGTCGACGAAAAAGACACCGTAACCGACATGCAGGAACTGGCACGTGAAAAGTGGCAGGAACAGCAGGAGCAACAAGAACAGCTCTAAGAAGTCGACCTATGAAGGTTTCAGAAGCCATAGGGTCTTTACACAACCGAAATTCCTGTATTCCCTATATAATAAGGACTACTGCCGGTTCAGGCTTACCGTTGCCTGAACCGTTTTAACGATATGACTTTCTCTCTTTCCTTCATATTAATTTTATATTTAACAATTACATGTTTCCACAAACATTATTGAAAAAGGAAGCGCCGGTGACTTTCTGTCATTTCAGCCGTAAGGGATATGCTCTCTTTGCATGTCTGGGACGCGAGGTGCGTATTGGTGTGCTTGGTGTTGCCACTTTGGGCAGCGCTGTGCCATGTTTGGCGGCGCAATCCGCTTATTGCACCAATGCCGCTGCCGACGACTCTGTGACGGTGAAAGCCGAGGATACCGATTCAGCCCTATTGCTGGGCGAAGCTGTTGTATCCGCCTCGCGCGCTCCATTGGGTGCCGGCCTGGCTGCCCGACAGGTGACCACACTGACCCGCAGTGATCTTGCTGCGGCGGGTGTCACGAGTATTAACGACGTTCTTAAACTGACCGCGGGAGTAGATGTCCGGCAACGCGGTGGGTTTGGTATTCAAACGGACATAAGCATTAATGGCGGAACCTTTGACCAAATTGCTATTCTTGTCAACGGCATATCCGTCAATAATCCACAGACAGGCCATAATGCGGCCGATTTCCCCCTTAACATTGATGACATAGAGCGTATCGAGGTGCTTGAAGGAGCAGCTTCGCGCCTTTATGGCAGCCAGGCGTTCAGCGGGGCCATCAACGTGATTACACGAAACGGCGGCTCGCCTCTTGAGGCAAGTGTGTCAGGTGGCAGTTATGGCACGATTATGGCTTCGGCACGGTCGGCGTGGTCTTTATCTCCCCGTTTGCAGACTTCGGTCAGCGGCAGTTTCCAGCGTTCAGACGGAGCGGTGAAGAATGGAGATTTCGCCGGTGGCAAGATGTTTTGGCAAGGACGTTATGAGGACAGTGCGTTCAGGCTGGACGCTCAGGCCGGCATGACGGCCAATGACTTCGGTGCCAACACTTTTTATTCTGCCGCTTATCCTAACCAGTGGGAGTCATTGCGCCGCTATCTTATTTCGGTTAAAGCCGAAACTAAAGGCAAAGTCAGACTGACGCCCTATTTGTCGTGGCTGCGCAATGCCGATCATTACCAGTTGGTGCGCAATACGCCCTCAGGAGAGAATTTTCACCGCAGCGATGTCTATACCGCCGGTTTAGGCGCATGGACTGCATGGCGGCTAGGCCGTACCGCTATCGGAGCGGAAATACGCGAAGAAGGCATTTACAGCTCGAGCCTCGGACGTGAGATGGAGCCTTCACTCCATTTCCCCGTGCGTGGCGAGGAAGGTATTTTCTACACCCGCCACGATGCCCGTACCAATGTCAGCTACTTTATGGAGCATAACGTCTTACTCCGGCGCTGGACATTGTCTGCCGGTGTGATAGCCGACCGCAATACATCAGTAGGCCGCGGTTTCCGGTTCTACCCTGGAGTAGATGTGAGTTTCCGTCCCGTTGCCAGCTGGCGGCTCTACGCTTCGTGGAACAATTCCATGCGCCTGCCCACCTTTACGGACCTATGGTACAAAAGTCCCACTCAGGAAGGCAACGTTGACCTCCGTCCCGAGGAATGCTCATCGTTCAGAGCCGGAGCAGACTACACGTCACGTGTGGTAGAGGCCGGTGTGAGCTTGCATTTCAACCGTGGCACGAACATGATAGACTGGGTGATGCGCTCTCCTGAGGACATCTACCATGCCACGAGCTTTGAGCTTGACAACATGGGAGCCTCGGCATCGGCGGTTATCAACTGTGACGAATGGCTGGGCCGCAAACAGCCGCTACGCCGTCTCACGGTGGCCTATGCCTATCTCTACCAGCACCGCCGTTCAGGCGAAGACTACTATAAGTCGAACTACGCCTTGGAATATCTGCGCCACAAGTTCACAGCTACGCTCTCACACCGGATTATTGGTGGGCTCTCGGCTTCCTGGACGCTACGTGTCCAACAGCGTGAAGGCGCCTATCTGCTCTATCTTGACGGGCAGTCCACCGGCCAGCTGCAACCTTATGGCGCACATGCGCTGCTTGACTGCCGCCTGCAATGGAACATACGCCGTTATGACTTGTTTTGTGATCTGACCAACCTCACGTCACACCGTTATTACGATTTGTCAAACGTGCGCCAGCCGGGCTTTATGTTGATGGCCGGGGCCAAGGTTCGTTTGTAACACTCCGATTTTTTTACCGGGATTTCAAATGTGAGAGAGAGAAAGTAAAAAACAGTTCTGATTAAGAACAACAAAAAACTCAAAGGTCAGCTTTTACCCGGTGAAGCTGGCCTTTTTTATTTTCCTGACACTCCTGCCTCAGACAAGTATTTTGACAACTTTAGAGCCTTTCCGACTTTAACATATTCACCTTTTCATTACATTTTCCCAGGCCATAAATC
>NZ_BEWW01000104.1 GCF_002933955.1 Prevotella sp. MGM2 | reverse complement strand
ATATACATATTATAAGTTGTTTCTTATAGAGCAAAGATACTAATTTGTAAGCAATTCACAACGACAATGGCAAGGCGCATTCAGTTGAATTTGTTGTTTCTTATAGAGCAAAGATACTAATTTGTAAGCAATTCACAACTAATATCGACAAGGATTCATCATGTCAAAGTTGTTTCTTATAGAGCAAAGATACTAATTTGTAAGCAATTCACAACTGATATGGCAACCGGGAAAGACCCTATCAAGTTGTTTCTTATAGAGCAAAGATACTAATTTGTAAGCAATTCACAACCTCAATCTACTTGTGTCCATGATGGATGCAGTTGTTTCTTATAGAGCAAAGATACTAATTTGTAAGCAATTCACAACTAGCGTCCAGTACCATCATATCCACATCGAGTTGTTTCTTATAGAGCAAAGATACTAATTTGTAAGCAATTCACAACGGATAGCGTTGTTGTATCTCCAGTCCTCAAGTTGTTTCTTATAGAGCAAAGATACTAATTTGTAAGCAATTCACAACATAATCAGCTCGAGGACCAGTGCGGCATAAGTTGTTTCTTATAGAGCAAAGATACTAATTTGTAAGCAATTCACAACAAGTCGTGAACCCGATGGAAAAAGGTTTGTGTTGTTTCTTATAGAGCAAAGATACTAATTTGTAAGCAATTCACAACACCCGGTGGCATGAAGATGATTTGGCGGGGTTGTTTCTTATAGAGCAAAGATACTAATTTGTAAGCAATTCACAACAAATTTTGCCGACACCAATGATTACCATGGTTGTTTCTTATAGAGCAAAGATACTAATTTGTAAGCAATTCACAACTGTTATGCCAACTTGCCCATACGGTTGAAGGTTGTTTCTTATAGAGCAAAGATACTAATTTGTAAGCAATTCACAACAAAATCTGACACATACACCATTGCCGAAATGTTGTTTCTTATAGAGCAAAGATACTAATTTGTAAGCAATTCACAACGCCATGTTTGGTGCAAGATTTACTTGGAATGTTGTTTCTTATAGAGCAAAGATACTAATTTGTAAGCAATTCACAACGCAGCCTTTGACAACACAAGGTTGCCGCGCGTTGTTTCTTATAGAGCAAAGATACTAATTTGTAAGCAATTCACAACTGAAATGTTCACATTGTGGGTCTGACAAGAGTTGTTTCTTATAGAGCAAAGATACTAATTTGTAAGCAATTCACAACGCAAAAGGACGGGAACTTGCACTTGCAGACGTTGTTTCTTATAGAGCAAAGATACTAATTTGTAAGCAATTCACAACTGGGTAACAACAAAACAACATTCAAGTGGTGTTGTTTCTTATAGAGCAAAGATACTAATTTGTAAGCAATTCACAACGGCATACCTTATATATATAGAAAAACGATGGTTGTTTCTTATAGAGCAAAGATACTAATTTGTAAGCAATTCACAACTTCTGAGGGTAATAATTAACCACCTTCGTGTTGTTTCTTATAGAGCAAAGATACTAATTTGTAAGCAATTCACAACAAGAAGGTATTTTGTAACGTAACCAATTCGGTTGTTTCTTATAGAGCAAAGATACTAATTTGTAAGCAATTCACAACCGCTGAGTCCAGGGGAGGGCAGATGTAAAGGTTGTTTCTTATAGAGCAAAGATACTAATTTGTAAGCAATTCACAACAATATTCACAAGAAAGCATTGGACGAACTCGTTGTTTCTTATAGAGCAAAGATACTAATTTGTAAGCAATTCACAACCGGGTATCCGTTGGCGTTTTTCATTCCGATGTTGTTTCTTATAGAGCAAAGATACTAATTTGTAAGCAATTCACAACTAACGTGATAATCACGCTTAACGAACCGCGGTTGTTTCTTATAGAGCAAAGATACTAATTTGTAAGCAATTCACAACTTAAGAATTTATTATCTAGCGCGGCATACAGTTGTTTCTTATAGAGCAAAGATACTAATTTGTAAGCAATTCACAACTAGGTCATACAGTTCCACTCAGTCGAACCGTTGTTTCTTATAGAGCAAAGATACTAATTTGTAAGCAATTCACAACTACAGATGTATTCTGTACTTTTGCAATCGGGTGTTTGAGGTACTAATTTGTCAGCAATTCACAACAGTATCTGGACAAAACTGGCGGACATAGTCGTAGTTGCTGTACATGGAAAGATCAGCGCCAAGCATCTCTGAAATGTGGGTAAGATGCACTCCTACGTGGTTCATGAATGTGTCGGTGTAGGTTTCTTTCTTTCTTTTTTCTATGTCTTCCTTTTTGTCGTAATATGGGTTATGTCCTTTGATATCTTTTACAATAGAAAAGTCCATACATTTCTTTGCCATATTCAACATGAATGGCTGAATTAGTTTTTTTGCTTTTTCGTTGTCGTTGCAGGAGGCCACAATAATATTTATTGTTACCAAATCACGGCGTATATCTTCACATATAATCTGTTCAGATTCGTTTTTCTTGTCAACTATTACTTTCTTGATCTTCTGTACATTGAATGTTGTCTTTATGAAGAGAATCCAAGTCCAAACCTGAATGATTACGATTATTAATGTTACGAAAGTGATTAAAGTTTCCATTGTTTTCTGTTTTTTTAAGTTTTTGATAAATTTATTAAATGGTCTAAAATACTAATTTGTCAGCAATTCACAACTGAAAGCCCTTTCGGAGCAGAACGACATTAACATTTTTAACTTTCCGTAACTTTCGGAAGTGTTAAGACATAGGTTGTCAACACCGGAATGTTAAAAGTCTGTATTGGATTTTTAACACGAATACGGACTTTTAAAACTGCAATACGGGGATTTTGAGGAAGAAATACCGCGTTTTTTCCTGGAATCGTGCCGGAAAAACACCCGAAAAGCGGGCTATTCTTAAAAGACAGCCCGCTTTGCTGTTACAAATATACGACATTTTCAGCCCGAAAGCAAATAGTGTTAAAAAGCCATGCCGCCCACACGGGGCGCCGTTTCCGAGCAGCGGAACGCCTACACGCTGTAACCGAGCAAATGGAGAATGAGGGGGGAAAGAATGGCTGTGAGCAAACCGTTGAGCGTCAGGCCCAGTGAAGAAAAGGCGCCGTAACGGTCGCTCCGCTCCATAGCCGCCGACGTGCCCATGGCATGAGCCGCTGTTCCCATAGAAAGTCCTTGTGCTATTGGACTTTTCACATTGCCCATCTTCGTTATTCTGAACCCTGCCATGCCACCGAAAATACCGGTACACACCACCACAGCCGCCGTGAGCGACGGAATGCCTCCCACCGCCGAGGAAATTTCCATGGCAATGGGGGTGGTGACGGCTTTGGGTACCAGCGACATCAGTACGGCCTGGGAAGCTCCGAAGAGCCTGGCCACAAGCACTACCGAAACTATGCCGGCCACACAGCCGGCCATTTCGGCAACGAGCAGCGGCAACATCTGTTTCCGGATGGTGACCAGCTGCTTATAGAGCGGCACTCCAAGGGCCACCACCGCCGGCTTAAGCCAAAAGTCAATGTAGTCGCCGCCGGCGCGATAGGTGGAGTAGTCCACACGGGCCAGGAGCAGAATGACAATAAGCACCGTTATTGAAACAAGAATGGGATTGAGCAGTCTGACGCCTGTCTTCGCCTGCAACTGCCGGGCAAGGACAAACACGACGAACGTCAGCGCTATGAGAAACATTTTATTGGCAAAGAAATCCATATCGGTCAACATTTTTCATCGGTAGAGGCCACACGGCGCTTACGGAAAATATTTTTCAGGCGCATGTGCCGCCGCACAAGTTGATGTACATGGCCCGTAACGACAAGTATGACGGCCGTGCTCACGACCATGGCGCCGACAATGGGCAGCAGCTCTTTGCCCAACAGATCGAGACAGCCCATCAGTCCCACGCCGGCCGGCACAAAGAAGAAACCGAGATTGTGTACGAGAAAATCCGACATTTTCTCCACCTGCGAGAGTTTGACCGCCTTCAGCTCCAAGGCCAGAGTGAGGAGCAACATTCCGATGATGCTCGACGGAACGGGAACGTCTGTCAGCCAAACGACCAGCTCGCCCAAAGCGAGAAAGGTGAACAGCACGCCACACTGTAGAATTACATTCATAACTTATCGTTTAAAGAAAAAATCGCCCATCGGAGTTTTCTATGAGCGATGTTTCAGATTTATCAGTAGGACGCTGCAAAATTAGCATTTATTCCTGACACAGCCAACCGCAGATGCGCCGCATGCCTTAACGACATAATAACTTACTATTGTTTTTTAAAAAAATACGACACCCGTTCATCGGAAATTCCGTATATTTGCAGTATGTTAAGGTACTTAAAAAGGAAATGCCCATGAAAAGAAAAATCCTGTGGGGGATTGTGGCGTCAATAATCTCCCTGAGTCTCGCCGCATGCAGCGATGACAACGATGACGCTATGGACTACTATGTGCGATACACCGTAGGCGCTACTGCAGGGGATGACTTTTTCATCAGCTACAATGATAAAAAAGGAGAGCCGCACATTGACCAGCAAAAAAACGCCGCAGGAACGGTGGAAATCGTCATCGGCCCCGTACAGCGGGGATTCAAAGCAGAGCTTTCCGCATCGGTGAATGGCGGACATGCTCCTGCATATTCGCAAATAGACGTGAGCTACAAGGGTAACCCCTTTGTGAGGAAGGTTCATCTGCAACAAGGCACACACATCTACTACACCATCACCGGCGAAGAGCGCTGACAGTTCTTCACGGCCGGCAGCGTTCACCGCATATCGGGTAAGAACCGACTGCAACGTAATTACTGTACGTTGCAGTCGGTTCTTTTAATTCTTCTCGGCCATTACAGCCTCCGGCAGCAGGAACAGCCAGGTAGCCACGCAGAACGGAGCTGTCAGCGTAGGAATGCCCCAAGGAAGCATCAGGGCGTTCATGGCTCCCTGAACAAGCACCGTAAAAACAATGGCAGCCAAAGTGATGACGGCAGTACGCACGCCAGGTTTGAAAAACGTGTTTCCCAGCGCGATGGCTGTAAGCACGGGACTGAAACCGTAGAGACCGTTGGAAACGGCTTCAGGCGAGGCCTCCAAACAAACGGAAATTCCCAAAGCTATGCCCGACCCCACCATGGCCCAAATGGCGGCCCGCCAGCTGGAAACGGCCAGGGCTATGACAAAAAAGAGGCCTGCCACCCAGGAATTGACAAGAAACACCTGAGCTATACCTTTGAGCCAATAAACGGCCAGCGAAGCGGGCGAGCAGTCGGGTTCCCCCTCAGCCAAAGCCTCCGCCGGAACAGACAGTGGCAAGGCATCGAACTGACGGGCGGCCATGAGCGCCAGCCAGGTGAGAAACACGAAAGGGAAGGTAAGCGAATTGATTTTCCACGCAGACATCATGCCATTCAGTCCCCGCTGCAAACCGGGAGCAAGTATGGCCAAAAACACCAGCAGCGCCCACATCGGCCACGTATCTGCCAGAAACACCGGAAGAGCGCACCCCACCAGCGTACCGTTAAAGCCCCAAAGACCGGCCTCACCCTGCGTTTTGTCGGGAACTGTCAGGAAACCGGTTGCCATGGACAAGCCAGCCCCGACAACGGCGCCCCAAGCCACTTGAGGCGTACCACACTCATAAGCCCCCCAGAAGATTCCGGCAAGAAACAGCCAGCCGGCCAGGGCACTGCGCTGAAACATAACCTGGCTCACCCCACGGGCAAACGCCACAGACACGGAGCGCAATGAATCAGCATCCGTAACAAAAGAAAGTAGTCTTTTCCGCCGTAAACTCATGATCATTCGGTTTTACAGACAAAGATACAATGAAATATTCAAAAGTGCTCCCGACCGAAATATTTTCATTTTCCCTTACAACCCGCGGTCACCCCTCTAACATGCCTTTATCCCGCGGCATTGCTTCATCGGGATAAAGTGTTCCAGCCCATCGAAACGAAACACCAACGCCGGTACTCACTGCATAAGGCTCTGTCTTCTATAATCGGCATGATGAACATCAATGTCAGAAAAACAAACGGATTTCTTTCTCACAGGAAATAAAAATCAGTAATTTTACAAACGGAAACAATCACTCCCAACGTTTTTTGATTCAATTACGACATTAAACTTTCCAACAAAACCATGACCAGACAAAACATCATGCGGATGGCGGTTTTCATAGTGTGTATCATCCTGCTCGCAGGAGCTGTCTCCGTTTCGTCAAACACTCTGATGAGCGCATGGATACCTTTCGCCGGATCAGGAGCGGCAGCATTGCTTTCCGGAACGGCACTGTGGAGGGCATGGCGCCGCCTGACAAATTCGGAGAAAATCCTGTCTAACTACCTCTGTCACACTATATGCACCGGCATTGTGCTGGCGGCGGCATTCTACATCTGCAACTACGCTTTTGCCAATAAAACAAAAACCCACAACACCCAAGTTGTCGTAGAAAAGAAATACCACAAAGTGAGGCACCACACCCGCCGCATAGGCCGACGGCATTACACGCAAGGACGACCATACAAGGTTTACTACATGACCGTAAGATTCAACAACGGCAGTACAAAGGATCTTTCCATACCTCTGAAACGGTACTGCCGCATCCGCCAGGGCGGCACAATTTCCCTGCCGGTTGCACGCGGCCTGTTTGGAGTTCCTGTGATTATCAATACCACCGCCGCCCGCTGACACGCGGCGCCTGCCCGCCGGAAACATCGGCATTTATCATCTGCCCGTAGCGGAACTTTTCACATCAGAGACAGGTACAGAGCCATCAGCAGGATTAGCCCGCAGCGTAACCGTTAGTGGAATTTTAAATCTTTTATTACTCATCAAAATCAGGTCTCTCTGGCTCCAAAAACTTTCTATCAGACAGCAAAATGCAGAAGGAGCCATTCTCACACGAACTCTGATTCTGACTGCAAAAAGCCACAGTTCCACCAGCACCCCATAGATGCCATCAAATATCAGCGCGACAAACAATAAGAATTTGTTTGTCGCGCTGATATTTGATGGCTTAAATGCTTATAAAGCTTTAATATTCGTCCTCGTTGAAAAGAAAATCCTCTTTAGTCGGATAGTCCGGCCAAACGTCTTCTATGGTTTCATAAACTTCACCTTCGTCTTCAAGTTCCTGAAGATTTTCCACAACCTCCATCGGTGCCCCCGACCGCATAGCGTAGTCTATCAACTCGTCTTTAGTGGCAGGCCAGGGAGCATCCTCAAGTTTTGATGCAAGTTCCAGAGTCCAGTACATAAAATCAATATTTATTTAGGTTATTACTTTTGGCGGCAAAAATACTATTTTTTCTGACAAAAGAACCTTTTCTCACCATTTTATTTCACAAAATCCTTTAATTTGATTTAAAAAGAGGGCTAACAAAAAGAAAAAATCCGACAAGCGATTAAGGTAAGACAGATATTCTTCGCCTCCGGCACTGACTACACACCGCTCCACCCTACGGCAAACGGAACGGCAGACATGGGCTTGGGCGGCAGAACGACATCCGCCCGGCAAAACAAAGCCGCACCAAGGCGGGAGATGGCTCTGAAGACGGTCGATGGCGGCCTCTATGGCTGAAAGCGCCTCAATATCAGACAAAGATACGGACAGTGACGCGCCGGACAAAGCGGAACCGATCACAAAAAGACGGCGCTGAACCTCATGGAGTTGCCCGATAACAGCGGACTGACTACGGGAGGACTCCTCCGAAAGCAGGGCCACCAGCAAGCCTACATGACTGTTGAGTTCGTCAAGTGCGCCACATGCTTCAATACAACAGTCGTTTTTGCTCACTTCCGTACCGTCAGACAGGTGCGTAAAACCTGAGTCACCACGTTTAGTATATATC
>NZ_BEWW01000103.1 GCF_002933955.1 Prevotella sp. MGM2 | reverse complement strand
CTCTCTTCATTGTAAAAAATAAATAGATTAAGTTATTGAATGTGGTCTTGGTCAGTGCCTCGACCGATTATCGGGAGCAAAGTAAGATGCTCCAGTGCAGTCAGTCAAGCACTTGGATTCTCTTAGGCAATTTTGTGTGATTCTGCTTTATGGCGGTTGACAAAGCGGTGTGGACTTCACCGTTTTGCCGGATGTATATGTCTGAGAGGGCAAAGGCTCAATCGCAAGCGAATTTGAATTAAGCCCTTATTTTTGCCCTTGCCAACTTCCTATTTCTTAGAAATAAGAGAATAACCACAGCCTCCAGCCCATGCCAACCGCTACCACCCTGTGCCACATGCTGCCAGTAATAGTAAAAGCCATTGTCAGGTAAAGGAATATGTATTTCTTTGCGGCAAAAGGAATAACACCCGTCCAAAATGGCATGGCAGAAATTACGGTAGGAGCCTTGTTTACGGACAATCAACAAAGCGGCAACCCGGACAAAGATTACCTATTGACGCAACACGCTGCCACTTTCGGAAAATCCATTGCAGGACAGTAAATTATGTATTCCTTTGCAGCAGAAGAAACAGTAACAACTAAAAGAAAGACAATATGGAAATCGTAGCAATCGAAAGAAAAACCTTCGAGGAACTGGTCGCCAAGTTCGACCGTTTCGTCAGCCGTATGGATGCCATCTGCCATCGGCACGGAGAAAAGAGAATGAGCGAGTGGATGGACAATCAGGATGTGTGCCAGATGCTCAACATCAGCCCACGCACGTTGCAGACCTTGCGTGACAACGGAACGCTATCATACAGCCAAATCAACCACAAGACGTACTACCGTCCCGAAGATGTGCAGCGCATCGTCTCCATCGTGGAGGCCAGGCGAATGGAAGCGAGGTTCAAAGGCAGGACAATCTGATAACCGAATAGAGTAATAACAATAATTCCACTAAATCCAGAGTAACATGAACAAACTGATTAACAAAGACAACGAGTGGATAATCCACTTCATGGGCAGCCTCGACCGCCTGCTGGACAACGTAGAGCATCTGACAGCCAACTACCGCCCGACATTGGATGGAGAGCGTTTCTTTACCGACAAGGAGGTGTCGGCACGGTTGAAGGTGAGCCGCCGGACACTTCAGGACTACCGTAATGAGGGACGGATAGCCTATATCCAGTTGGGCGGCAAAATCCTCTACCGTGAATCCGACATCGAAAGGATGTTGACTGAAAGTTACCGCACCGCCTATCAACAGGCGGCAACTTGATTTTCTTGAAGGAGCGCAGTTGACCGTCTGCCCCTATGTTTGCGGCAGCAATAGAACTTCGACAAAAAGAAAAGGAACGGCTTACGGATGAAGCATCAATGTTTATCTTCGTCTGTAAGCCGTTCCTATATTTCTTCTGATTTCCCGTCAGTCGCTTGTTTCCGTTGCCGGATGCCTCGAATGCGTGTGGCTGGCAGTGGCAAGGTTTTCGGGCTGAATACGCTCAAACCCGTTTGAGGAAGATTCTGCCCGAAACGGCTCTGCCGCCCGACCTTGCCAATGCCCTCAAAGCCACATGCTACCTTTGCATCCGGGCATCGGGAACAGGTGGCTGACGGGATGAACCTCAATTATACCATAGGTTGCTGCCCTTGCCATAGGAAACAAACAATGTGACCGGATTCCCTTTCTTGGTGGCGCAGATTTCATTTATTACGAACCGCCTGAACAAAAGGGTCCCTTTGCTACATATTTTGAAAGCGATGGCTATAATCATTTCAAAATTATACACATCATAACTGATACCATCGGGTTGCCTGATATATCGCATTGTTTCGGCTTCATTCAGTTCCTTGTTCTTGTAGATTGCTCGTATCGCCTTGCGGATGTCGTACGAGAATACCCCGAACATGTCGGCTATCTCAAACTTTGTCATCCATATAGGGGCAGTCGGCACTATAACTACGCCCGTTTCACTGATTGTTATTATTCCTCTGTTCATAATCAAAGATTTTTTGATAAGGCACTTTTCACATTCATCATATCTTTGAAGATGGAAGAATCCAGCACACGGGCATAGTGCTGCGTCATTTTTATGTTGGAATGACCGAGCATTTTCGCCACATTCTCAATGCTTACACCATTGGCGAGGCACACAGAGGTCGCATACGAGTGCCGGGCTGTGTGCGTGGTCAAGCACTTTGATATGCCACACAAATCGGCTATCTCTTTCAGGTAGCTGTTCATCTTCTGATTGCAGGGGACAGGGAGCAATACATTTTTCTTTTGGCAAGTAGGATGGCTTTTGTATTTCTCCAAAATCTGCATCGGAATATCGAGCAAAGGGATGTTGCACATATTCTTCGTCTTTTGGCGAGGCTTGCGAATCCAATAATTGCCGTTGTTGTCTTGAACGATATGTTCGGCAGATAGCTGCTGTACATCAATGAACGCCAACCCAGTGAACGCAGCAAAGGTGAAGACATCACGCACAACCGTAATCCTGTCCAAAGAAAACTCCTTGTTGTAGATTGTGAGCAGCTCATCCATAGTTAGGAACTCACGGATAACTTCCTTCTCGTGGAACTTGATACCGATAAACGGGTCTTTGGTTATCCATTCGTTGGCAAGTGCGAGATTGGTTATCTTCTTCAGGCACTTCATATAACGGATGACCGTATTTTGTTGGCACTCCTTTTCCGTCTTGAGATAAAATTCAAAAGCACGTACCAATTCACCGTTGACCTCTGACAACGGTAAATCCTCCTTGTCATATTTCTGTCTGATAAGTTCCGCCAGATAACGCTTGCAACTTTCATAACGGCGGACAGTTATCAAGGCATAATCTTTTCCTACAAGTTCACGACATTGGTCGTTATGCTCCTGCATGGTTCCGATGAGAGTTCGGACTTCTTTCACTTCTTCGTTAATCCCGAAAAACTTCTCTTGCAAGATTCGGGACGTGACAGGGTAGTTCCGCTCCTCCAGTTCATCGAACAGTTTGTGCAACTTGATTCTGGCCTGTTCGATGAAGAGGTTGAGTTCACAAGCCTTGCGGCTCTTGCCCTTAGCGCATTCCTTCGCCTGATTCCACAGGGCTGGCTCAATGCTCATGCGGATATTGTTTTCCACTCGTGCACCGTTTACTGTGATGCGCATACATACGGAGGCTTCTCCGTTTTTCAGCAGTTTGGCTTTCTTGATGAAGAAAAGCACATTGAATGAGTCTCTTTTCATGTTCCTACATTTTTTTCATTGGACAAAAGTAGGAAACCATGCACGCTTTCTTGATACGCAAAATGTTGCAAATCAGAGAGAAGTAATCTTATTCGGTGGAGATTTACGCTCCACCTCTTTTGCTCCACCTTTTGGAACACCAATAACGGTAATATTCTGCCGTTTTTTGCGTTCCTCCGGGAAATAAAAAATCCTGATTTCGTTTGGGAATCAGGATTTTACTGTCTTTTGCTTTTCTTTGAAGTGGTGCCACCAGCAATATAAAAGTTAAATTATTATCAATCAGCTTAAATTGTAATTAATGCTAATATGCTGATAATAAGGCGAATTAAATCATTTTTAATTTAGTCGGATAGTAAGATATTCAAGAAAGATAGTGACTATTATAGTGACTATTCAAGAAAAGTCACTAACTTTGCAGTGTCCGATTCATAAGGGAATCGAACCTTGGATTCTATGGCAAAATCTCTTTCCCGGTTCTTCATCCGCAAGCAGGACGAGAAGAACGAAATCGCAACTCTTTTCTTTAGGGTGCAGAACAAGAAACACAAAGTCGATACGCTCTTTTCCTCTCAGATACGTGTGAATGTTGCGGAGTGGAAAGAGGCTTTGTCGTGTCCTGAAAAATGGATGCGACACCAACGTGCGAATTTCAATCTGCATGATTCCCTCAACAGGATTGAGCTTGTTGTAAAGTCCGAGGTCGAAGGTATGTCTTGCGACAAATCTCATGTCGAAGCGGAAATCCTTGCCATCGCCAATCCCAAGAAGGCAGAGGCAATAATGAAAGCCAAACGCGAGGAGGAAGAGCGTCAGCAAGAGGAACAGAGAATCAAAGCGGACCAGGAGCGACTGATAAAGGAAGGTATCGACGCCGAGCGTGCCAAAATATGGAATTTCCTCAACCACTTCTGTGAAGAGATAAAGAGCGGTGCCAGGCTGAACGGACATAACAGATATGCACCGGGGACAGTCAAGGCATGGTTCAGTTTCCGGAAACTCTATGACATGTTCGACAAGAAGCACCGTTTCACATGGTATCAAGTTGACCGTGCTTTCGTCACCAAGTTCCTTGCTTTTATGGAGAAGAACGATTACATGGTATCGGCGCAGAACAAGTATCTTGTTGATCTCCGCGCCATTGTCAATTACGCCTACCTTGACGGCATCCACGACAACGACCGCGCCATGCAATATTTCTCCAAGAAGAAAATCGAGGATGGAGACAAGGCGATAGAAATTTACCTTTCCGAAGCCGAGTTGCAGGCATTATACGAAATGCCATTGTCAGGTAAACAGGACGAGGTACGAGATATTTTTCTTGTCGGGTGCTACACCTGTCAGCGCGTGAGCGATTACAACGACATTGACAAGGATTGTTTCACCACTACAGCCAAAGGAACACCGGTAATACGCCTCATTCAGAAGAAAACCCGCAACGAGGTAAAGATTCCTATAATGAATCCCAACCTAAAGGCTATATGCGAAAAATACAACTACAATCTCCCTTATGTTGTTGACGTGATACTCAACCGCTACATAAAGGAGATTCTGAAGGAGTTGTCCGATAAAGTGCCCGACTTAGCCAAGATGGTAGTAACCAAACTTACTCAAAAGCAGAAGAAACTGGTGGAGGACGGCAAGCTCGTTGTCGAGCACAACGAAAAGGGAGAGGTGATAATGCCTCGCTACAAGTGCGTGACAACCCACACAGCCCGCCGTAGCGGAATCACCAACATGTACCTAACCCACAAATACTCCATAGTCCAGATGATGCACGTCAGCGGCCACAAGACACAAAAGACCTTTATGGACTATATCAAACTCTCCTCGGACGAAATCGCCGACGAGATAGACGCTATCGCTAATGGCGCAAAATCCGAAGTATTTTGACTATTATTACTCGGAAACAGCTACAAATCAAAATATAAATTGTAATTTTGAATATGGAAACAAATAATTCACAGCTCGTAATCTATCAGGCGCCGGACGGAAATATGTCGATTGATGTGACAGTTCAGAATGATACCGTATGGCTGAGCCAAGGGCAGATGGCCGAACTCTTTGACAAAGATCAGTCAGTTATTGCCCGCCACATCTCTAATGTTTTCAAGGAAGGCGAGCTGGAGAAAGAGAGTAATATGCAAATTTTGCATAATACTCTGTCGAAGTACAAACCGACTCAGGTTTACAGCCTTGATGTTATTATCTCTGTTGGCTATCGCGTTAAATCCAAACGTGGTACTCAATTCCGCATCTGGGCAAATAAGATATTGAAGCAGTATCTTCTTCAAGGCTATGCCATAAACGAGCGGATAGCTGCACAGAAATATGACGAGCTTAGTCAGTTGATAAAAGTGCTCGGCCGCACAATCCAAAATCAGGAAAGGCTTACGGAGGACAGCCGTTCATTGCTCGATGTTGTTGTCGATTACACATACGCCCTCGACACTCTTGACCGCTACGACTATCAGGAACTGAAGATCGAGGACACCACCGGTAAAGAGTCGTTTCATGCCACTTACGAAAACGCCATGGAAGTCATCCGCGAGTTACATGAGAAATTCGGTGGCAGCACATTGTTCGGCAACGAAAAGGACGATTCCTTCAAAAGCTCCATCGGTCAGATTTACCAGACCTTCGGTGGCGTTGACCTATATCCCTCAGTGGAGGAAAAAGCTGCCATGCTCCTGTACCTTGTTACCAAAAACCACTCATTCAGCGACGGCAACAAACGCATTGCCGCCACGCTGTTCCTATGGTTCCTCAATGGAAACGGAATTCTCTACAATGAGGACGGCACCAAACGCATAGCCGACAATACCCTTGTAGCCCTCACTCTCATGATAGCCGAAAGTCGTACCGAGGAAAAGGACACGATGGTCAAAGTCGTGGTCAATCTCATCAACAAGAACAACTGATCCTTCTTTTCACTACTTCAGTATAAAGAAAGGCTGGAAAAATCTCAAAAAAATTCGTCTGAAATTTGGTTTATTCAATAAACCGCTTTACCTTTGCAGTCGAAAGGATTTAAGAGCGGCAACGCAAGAGTCAGCTCTTTTCTTTTTCAGAATATGGTTTATTATATAAACCAGTTTGTTCAACCCATAATTAAACTCCGACTATGGAAGAAAGAAAGATTACTGAAGCTGAGAGCATCGAAATAATAACCTCGATGATCTCGCGCACAAAAGCCCGCCTCGTAAAAGGTAGCGGCAACATTCTCCTCATGTGGGGATACCTCATCGTGGCAGTGACGGCACTTATATGGGTGCTCCTTGTGACAACAAAAAATCCGGCTGTAAACTGGCTATGGTTCCTTATCTGGGTAATAGGCGGTATTGCCACTCCAATAATGGTTAAGAGAAAGCGAATGGCATCAGGCACCAAGAGCTATACCGACAAACTGACTTCACAAATATGGTCTGTTGTCGGATTGACAGGAATAGCTTCTACCCTTTTATGCCTCGGTTTCCTTCTGATTGGCGGAAAAGATTCATGGAGCATGATGTTTGTTTTCGCTCTAATCATCGTTCCTATGGCTGAAATCATGCAAGGGCTGGTCATCAAAGAGAGTCCTCTCATTGCGGGTGGCGGCATCGGGCTTTTAATCGGACTTTTCACTACATGCTGCATCTCATCTCATATTACGCTTATGGCAACATGGTTCATGCCGCTTTTCATCATAGCTTTTGCTGCAATGATGATTGTTCCCGGTCATATACTTAACTCGAAAGCAAATCGCGAATCATGAAAGAGCTGAATCCATTACTGCATTCTCAGTTGAGACTGGGCGTAATGTCGATTCTCATGAATGTAGAGGAAGCCGATTTCGTCTATCTTAGGGAGAAAACTGAATCGACAGCCGGAAATCTCAGTGTGCAGCTTGACAAACTTTCCGCAGCCGGATATATATCTATTGAAAAAGGGTTTGTAGGGAGAAAAACACGAACGACTGCCCGGATAACAACAGAAGGTCGCGATGCCTTCGAAGAATATGTCGAAGCGCTGAAGCAATACATTTCTATGCAATAAAAAAATTACAGATGAAAACAATTCACAAGTTTATGCGACTGCATCATGTCATATTGTTCTTCTGCGCAACAGCCTCCCTAAATGCTGTTGCGCAGAGCGAATTGCCTGATACTTTGGACATATCGCATGAACTTGATGAAATTGTAGTGACGGCTCCTGAAAATCATACAATCGGCAATAAGACTTTATTCTATCCGACAAAGGAACTTAAAAATGCCACAAACAATGGAGTCCAACTGCTTGCAGGTCTGAAAATCCCTGATCTGATTATAAATCCTGCTACGGGGTCTATTGAAAGTCTGGGTGGTGGCGAGTTGTCCATAAGGATTAACGGTCGTCCTGCCTCTCAAATAGATCTCACATCCATATCTCCCAAGGATATTACCAAAGTAGAATACATATCTAATCCGGGCGTGAGGTATGGAGAGGCAACAGGAGTATTAGATATAACTGTAAAACGACGCGAAACAGGCTATGGAGTATCCCTCAATCTGCTCCAATCTGTAAACCGTGGTTGGGGTAATTATACCGCCGCGTTGAAATATACGTCAGGGCGTAGTGAATGGACTCTTGATTTTCAATCCAATCCTATGTGGCGAATGTCTGCCTTTCGAGACAATTCCGAACATTTTCTATTGTCGGACGGAACAGAGATACTACGTTTAGAAAATGGCATAAAGGCTCCAAATAGAATGACTTCTAATCGAGTGTCATTGCAACATTCTTATGCGATAGGTAATAAGTTCTTGCTGAATACCCAGTTACGTATATTCCACAAGAACGATCGCTACATATCCGAAGGAGAGATAACCACAGTGATTGGAGATGAGCATATAACTGATTATGAGCATGAGGAACTGCCGATAAAATCGACACAGATTGACGTGGACATCTATATGCATTGGAAAGTAAATAAATCTAACAAACTGTACTTTAACATAATCCCAACTGCAATGAATGGCACGAATGGCCGTAGTTATCAAACATCGGAGGTGGAATTATCTACCTCCATATCCAACCGAGGATACAGATTGTTCGGTGAAGGCATTTGGGAATGTCGTATCGGCAATGGTACCCTGTCATCGGGTATCCGCAGTCTAGGCGAATGGAACGAGGCACGCTATAATCATTCAGCAGACATAAATGAGAAAAGCGTCATGGGCAGCTTATTTGCTGAGTGGAAACAGAACTTGGATAAGATTCAGTACAGCATCGGTATAGGAGGGACTTCCTATATCGTGAAAGAACCATTGAAACACAATTATTTCAATGCAAATCCACGGGTATATGTACGATATTCACCTGTCTCATGGGGAGGTATTTCCTTTACAGGGAATGTAAACACGGTATCTCCCACAGTTAATCAGCTTAATCCGGTTATTCAACAAATTGACAATTACCAGTGGAGCAAAGGAAATCCCAAAGTCTCCGCATTTCAGCAATATGACGCAAAGGTAGAACTTGACGGCAGATTTAAGAATACATCTCTGAAACTTACTGTTGGCAATACCTACAATCACAATCCAATAATGGGTGCCAAGACATATATCGACAATCAAATAGTCAAGTCCTATCACAACTCCGGCTATAATAACAATTTCATAGTCAAGGCTCAGATTAGATTGCCGATATTCATAAAGCAGCTTAATCTTTCTTTGGAGGGTGGCTGGCATAAGACTGTCAGCAAGGGACTCAACTATCGTCATGATTATTCACAGCCATTTGTAAATGCCCAACTTATGTATGTAAATGGTCCGTGGTGGGTTATTGTTAAGTATAATACCACATATAATTCTCTATGGGGAGAAGGTATATTCAGCGCCAATAACAATATGCTGAATATCGGAGTAGGCTACACATACCGCAATGCGACTTTTATGGCCGGTGCTTTCAATCCCATTGGAAATATCAGTGTAAAAAGCCGGGATTTGAGTGCTATCGCCGGATTTGACAGAGAATACCAAGTTTCATCAACTCGCCAATTATTCTGGGTCGGGGTCACGTTAAATCTCTACAAAGGTAAAAAGCGAAGCGCGCCACAACGCAAGTTAAACAACTCTCAAACATACGAATCAATAAACAATGTAAAGAAATGAAAAAGTTATTATTCATCTTCGCATTGATCGCCCTATGCGTCAGTGCGAAGGCCGGAACTCCGGTTTTCACAATCACCGTCAGTGAGTTGCCGTATACCGAGGGAACTCTCTATGTCTCTGCGACCTGCGGAGATAAAGAATTACTCAAAGTCGCAATCGAAGTCGAAGACGATTCTATCGTAATACCTGTTGATTTCTCAGAGGCAATCGACAAAGAGGTGTCGATACGAGCCTTTCAGGATCTCGATGAGGACAAGCAGCTGAAATTTGACAGTTATGGTCGCCCGGTAGAGCCATTCTTACAAACCAAGCTCATCCCTCAAAAAGAAAAAACGAACTATGGCTTCAAATTGACCGTATTGCAATAGCGCAATTTTTCATACGACAAATACAGGCAACCCCGATAGTGATTATCGGGGTTGCCTGTATTTTGATGAAAATAACTCATATCCTTCAGACCATTCGAGATTTGCGAGTTGGGGATAATGGGCTAGCGAGCGAATAATTTATACCTCGGATTTCGCCAGAATTAATGTGAGATTTATGTTAGTGGTACAATTGAAAGCGAAATTTTTCTTATAGATACAAACTGTAACGCATGACAATTATAGTATTACAGAAATTTTCAATTGATTGCTGCAACCTCTATCCGGTGACACTGAGTGCAGATACTTTGCTGTTACCTGATAAATAGGACTACAGTATGTGTGTGTTTATGTGATTATGAGGGATTTTGTCGGAATTGTGTCTAATGGTTGAGATTTAGTAATGGGTTTGTGCGAACTTTGTAGCCACAAAACAAAAGATATGAGTACCAATAAGAATCATAAGGCTCCTGAACGGAGTGAGGACGAGATAAAGGCGTGGATGGAGGAGCATCCGCAGGAATATGGCGAGTTTGCTGCGGCGATGGGCGAAGCGGACTCGCTGGAGGTGTTTTTGTTGGGTGCAGCAGCATTTCTTTCGTCGCCGGAGTTTCAGAAGCGATTGGAGAATATGATTAACCTTGACAATCTGGACTTGGATGAGCTTTTGAAGATTCTTCAAGAGTCGGATTTTGCTGAGAAGATATTTGGCGAACAGGCAGAAGGGAGCGAATGGGCTAAATACCGGTTGCCCTTTGCCGCATGGCTCAAATATGGACGCTCTTCTGAAATGATGATAGATAATATTGAGGAAGCGGCAGAGTCGATTGACAACAAACAGTACCAGTGGCAGCTTGCAAAGTTCATGAAGACATTTCTTGCGAGGGAGGTAGAGGATAAACGACGCTCGCGCAAGGATTTGAAGGAGCATCTTGATTATCGCATGAGTGTAGATAACGGCAATTTGGCTGATTGGGCGTTGGAGGGCATCGACGAGTCTAAACCGACTGCTAAAATTATAGAGAACGCGGGATTTCCTCATGACCTTCTTTCCCTTTTGGCATCTCACGGCAGTGAGATTGTTAAGCGCATTGGCAAATGGATAGAAACACATATCCGTGGCGTTGACATAGCGCACTTATATGTCGCACTTGTCGAGTCTGGCGAGCTGGATCCGTCAACACCTGTCAAACGATTTGTCGAGATATTATCCGCCACATTCCCTGAATGCAAAATCGTCGGCGAGCGTCAGGTGCAGAAGAGCGTAAACACGCTACAAGATTTATCTCCCAATCGTAAGCGATTTATCAAAGACGAGCCAGAACATCGCTTCGCTATTGACTCTATAAAGACCGATGTTTTACGAATTGACCCAGATGGAGTAGACTGAAATAGCCTCTTTTCGATTCGTTTGATTCGTTTTATAGTTCGCGAACTTAACGAACCATCAATTCTTTTTAATCCAAGAAATTACGCTATACTTTTGCGTCATCGTTCCATTTCGGAGCGGTGGCGTTTCTGTCTTATGCCGCCAGTAGAAGCGTCGAACAATGTCGGCAATCAAAACAAAAATGCAAGATTTATTAGATATGCTCAATGAGGGTCGGGCCCATGTCAAGGTAGAGATGAACGCCGAAGACCTCAAAGCATTTTCGGAGGACTTGATCCGCCGCGCAAAGGATGAACTCGGCTCGATGGTCGAGGCTGCCAAGAAAGAACGTATGCTCACCAAAGCCGAAGTAAAGGAACTCTTTGGCGTATGCGATGCCACACTCTGGCACTGGGCAAATAAAGGTATCCTCAAACCTGTCAAGACCGGCAACAAGATTATGTACCCGGAATATGAGGTACGCAAAGCCCTCGGACAACGTAACATCAATATCTGAGCATCATGAAAGCGAATGGCTATTACAACCATCCACGCTTTCCGATGGAAGCCGGATGTGGATTGATCGAGGAGGATAGCATTGCCTTTACCAGCGATTCCGGTAAAACTACCGAAACTCCTTCTTTCCCTTTGGAGATATTTCCGAAAGCAATCCGCGACATAATAGAGGCTCTTGAAGAATACGAGAACTATAATGTCGATTTCACAGCGGCTTCATTCCTTACAGTATTCGCGGCTGCTATGGGCAACGCTTGGTCAGTCCGCTTCATGACCGGATGGGTAAGCCGACCGATAATCTACATGGTGCTTGTAGGTTCGCCGAGCTGCGGCAAGACTCCGCCATTGCAACAGGCGGTCGCACCGCTTCTTAAACTCGACGGAGAGTATGACATGATCTATTGCAAGGAGATGGAAACCTACCGTCGATGGGAACGCATGTCGGCAAAGCAGCGTGAGAAACATTCTCTACCTGAAGAAATGAAGATGCCTCAGCGAAAATGTCATGTGGTGGTTGACTCCACCGTAGAGGCTCTTATCGGAGCTTTGCGCGACAATCCGCGCGGAGTGCTGATTTACAAGGATGAGATAGACAGCCTCCTCTCCAATTTCAACCGCTACAACAGTTCGGACGAGGGCTACTTTCTCAGTCTGTTCAGCGGTACGCCTTTCAAGTACAGCCGAAAGTCAAACAACGAGCATATCTTCCTCGCCAATCCCTATTGTTCTATTATTGGCACTACACAGCCCGGTCGTCTGGGCGAACAGTTCGGCGGCAAGCGAATGATGAACGGCTTTTCATCTCGATTCCTGAAAGTCTATCCCGAAATTGACAAGATGCCGTCGTGGAACGACACCGCCATGCCTGACGGCGTTCTTGAAGAATGGGAGCGAATTATCCGAAAGGTGGTAACAGTCACTCCTTCAACAGACCAAGAGGGAAAAGCAACCTCAATAGAGCTACTGTTTTCCCAAGAGGCAAAGCTCCGCGTAATTCAATGGAAAGACGAGGTCAATAACAAGGCTTATGCTGAAACGGATTCGGATGCTGTCAGGGCGTTGTGCGGCAAACTGGAAACTTATCTCGTCCGCTTCTGCCTGGTCATACAGATTATGCACTGCATCTGTGGAGAATCGGGCATGGATAAAATTGAACCGGGAACTGCCGAACTCGCCATCAGGCTCACCGAATATTTCAGAAACATGGAGAGCCGGATTGCACCGGAGATTGAAACCGGTATCCTCGACAACCGGTTTACCGAGTTACTCGGAAACCTCAGGGATTCGTTCACCACAGCCGAGGCAGTCAGGGAAGCCCTGCAACTCGGAATCTCGGAATCCTCGGTCAAAAGATTCCTGAGAGACGGAGGCCGAGGATTCGTGAAGAAAAAGTCACACGGTTGCTATCGCAAAATATGACGCTTGAGCTGACACTATGAACTTTTGACATTATGACATTTTCGACCGATGTCGAACTGACTGAGATACCCCGGTTGCTCACGCCAGATTTGGAGTATCGAACTTGCTTTGGAACTTGCTTTGCAAGATATGCCGATTGTGTCCACAACGGCAATCCCGCCTCCCCCGAGGTGAGGGTCAATCCCGCTCGAAACTCGCAGTCTTTTATCTAATGATACATTGTCCGTGAACGATGATAGACTGAAAAATGAATGATGAAAAACTGAAAATATGCGGTTGATAGATTATTCAATATCGCATTTATCATGAACCGTGATACTTCGGTTTATCGGTCATCGTCACATTGGATAATCGATACATTGGATAATATGATAATGAGCCATTGGACAATAAGTCATCGGGTAATGGAGCATTGGATAATCAGACAATCGAGTCACTAAGATATTATATCATCAAGGTGTCAGTTCATCAAATCATCAAGCAATCATTATACCAAGTCATATAGTCTTCATTGTATCAGATATTCAATCCACCAATTTATCAAACCATAATATCTTAAAAAGTTAATCTCTATGCCCGATAAAAAATCCATCACTATAAAAATACGTGTCGATTCGCAGACCCACGCAGAAATGCAGTCAAGAGCCGACCGATACACCGACGGTAATCTGAGTGCGTTTGTACGTTGTGCCACACTCAAATATGAAGAGCAGCCGATGGCTGACCGAGACAATCCCCGTATGATTGCTTTGATCAAGTCCGCTATCAAGCTCATCGAAAGAACCGGCACCAACACCAATCAGGTTGCAAAGCACATCAACGAACAGCAGAAAATGAATCCTTACTCGTTGCGGGCGGCAGATCTTCTTCCCTTCGGTCAGTTTTGCGAGGGTACAGAAAAAATCCGGCAGATGCTGACATACCTCTATAACATGATAATTTCAGGAAAATGATAGTCAAGAAACTCAACGATGTGTCCGGCGGCGGCTTCCCCGGCGCTCGATATAACGAGAAGAAGATTGCTGATGGTGTGGCAACCCTTATGGCGATGGAGAATGTCAGCGAGGCGTTGCGCCACAATGTCGAGACGCTGCACCGCTTCGGCCTTGATGCCTCGGCTGAAGTCGAGAGGTATATGAAAGAAAACTCTAAGACCTACGGCAATACAAAGACAACACGTTTCCAGTTCCACGTGTCGGCCTCCGTGAAAGGACGCGCCATGTCGCCGGAAGAACTTACCGACTTTGCGCGTGAACTTATGGAGGGTATGGGCTATGCCCGTCAGCCGTATTTTGTTTACGCCCACCATGATACCGGCAACAACCATGTGCATATTCTCTCGACGAGAATCAAGCCTAACGGTTATGCCATTTCTGACCATCAGGACAGGCGCAGGCTTAACGAGTGTGCCAACCGCATAATATCTCCTGACATCAAAAAAGATATTGACCGGATTCTCTGTTACGACTATGAAACGGAGGGTCAGTTTGCCAATATCGTCAAGACTCACGGCTACAAGATAGAGAAATCGCTCGACGGCTACCAACTGTTCAAGTGTGGAGGCGACGCCGGGAATATCGCCATCGATGACATCCTCAATCGAATCACCAGGAACAGCCCCAAGCGCAAAGACCGCGCTACACAGCTCCGCTCCATAATCCGGAAATACAAGAGCGAGATAGCCGAGGGAAAATGGGGTCAAGCCGAAAACACGGTGCATGAATTTTGAGAAAAGTGTTAAATTTG
>NZ_BEWW01000102.1 GCF_002933955.1 Prevotella sp. MGM2 | reverse complement strand
CGCTTGCCCTTGTACTTGGGGTGTGGCAGGCGGGTATACGGCAGGTCAAACGAGCGGTCTATCTGTGCCGTTGTCATGGGCGGAAAAGGCGGATTGACTACGGCCACACGCCCACCCACTTCCTGCAAGAGCCGCTGCGGATGGAGTCTGTTACTCTCCTCCTCAATGTGCCGGAAATTGGCCGCATATTTTTTTCTGTCGGACAAGCATTCCTCGTGAGGAGCCAGAACGATGTCATCCTCACGCCGTCCGCCGGGGATATCTTCTTCAAGTTCAAGAGTCACTGTCTGACGGACGGGATAGCGACGCACGATCTGACGAAAATCTTCTGTTGTGCAACAGATTTCTTCCCGACCATGCAAAATTTTGTCTTCGAGGAGATGGCACAGTTCGGCCACGGGCAATTCGCCCATCCCGTAGACAATCATGTCTGCCCCGCTGTCGCAAAGCAGGCATGGCCGTAACTTTTCCTGCCAGTAGTCAAAATGCGTGAGACGGCGCAGCGAAGCCTCAATGCCTCCCAGCACTACGGGCACTTCCGGATAGAGTTGTTTCAAGATGCGTGTATAGACCACCGTAGGGTATTCGGGCCGCATGTCGTGGCGGCCGTCGGGACTGTAAGCGTCCTCCGAGCGCAGCCGCCGCGCAGCGGTATACTTGTTCACCATGGAGTCCATACATCCGGGTGCCACGGCAAAGAACAGGCGCGGCCGTCCCAGTTTGCGGAAATCGCGGAAATCGCCATGCCAGTCGGGCTGTGGGACTATTGCCACACGGAAGCCTTCCGCTTCGATAAGCCGGCTGATGACAGCGGCTCCAAAGGACGGATGGTCAACATAGGCATCGGCCGAGAAAATAATGACATCGGCCACATCCCAGCCGCGCAGGTCCATTTCCTTACGCGTGGTTGGCAGCCAGTCGGTCAGACGGGGAGAATTCATAAAGGAGGGAAACAGGGGATTGAGAGAAAAGCGGAGAGACAATACGTGGGAATGCCGGCGGCGCCTTTATTGCTCAACCGGCCACAATGCCGCTTCCGCCTTGTAAAGGTCGATAAGATTTTTCAGACCATAGGCTTTCATCTTGTCATGATAGATCACATCTATGCAAAGATCTAGCAGGTCCTTGGTATCTTCCGTTGAATGGGCTATCAGGGAGCGCACGTTGAGTTTGAGTTTTTCAAGGACCTCTTCGGTAACATATCCTGTCGAATCCACCAATCCGCTAAAGAGGTCGTATTTGCGGATTGTCCGGAGGTTTTCATCGGACACTTCAAGGTGACGTGTGCCGCTGGCATTGAGTTGTATATCGTGCATGATCGGTTGTTTTATGATGTTAATATGACTATGTTCTGCACAAAGCTACTAAAAAAGCCCGAAAGGTTCCTTCTTCAACGCTTGTTTTTATGAAAGAAAAGCCCGTTTATCCGTTTTGAAAACGAGAACATCACCAACCAGGAGCGCGCCGGACCGGCGTTTTTTCCGAGATTGACCATTTTAACACAATTTGCTTTCCGACGGAAAATGTATTATCTTTGTAAAAGCGGGGCGGGGCTTTCCTCGGGGAAGTTCCG
>NZ_BEWW01000101.1 GCF_002933955.1 Prevotella sp. MGM2 | reverse complement strand
CACATGCGGCCGTTTCAAAGTAACCGGTGTGGAATGCGCCGATGGAATGAGCCAGAGAGAACTGCTCCGGCTGGCTGGCGGAGTAGAGCAATACAGTACGCATCCACTTGCCCATGCCGTCGCCGATTACGTGGCATCTGCGGGAATAAAGCCCGCTGTTGCAGACACGGTGGAGGAACTTCCCGGACGAGGCTTACGGGCTGCGGTCGATACCCGCACTGTCTTAGTCGGTAGTCGCCGGCTGCTCGAAGAAGAAGGAGTTCCGGCAGAAACTGTTCCCGCTGTTGCCGGAACAGACGGGCTGGTGATGATTGCCATTGACAAACGCTATGCCGGCTCTTTCATTCTGACAGACATGCCCAAGCATGATGCCGCTAAAGCAGTAAGGGAATTGCGCCGGTTAGGCGTAAAACGGCAGATTATACTCTCCGGCGACCGCCAAGATGCGGTGCGCGAACTGGCAGACAGGATCGGTATAACCGAATACCGGGGCGATCTTCTTCCCGAACAGAAATTACAACAGGTCAAGCGCCGGCGCTCCTCCCCCCGTCCCC
>NZ_BEWW01000100.1 GCF_002933955.1 Prevotella sp. MGM2 | reverse complement strand
CGAATTATCTTCTATTGCCTGCCTAAGTAAAAAACAGTTTGAGCGGTTGTTTCATTCATTTGTAGGCATCAATCCCAAAGAATATACCCGTATCGTCCGCTTCCAAAAGGCTTTGGCGCAGATGCAGCATCAAGCGGGCAAAGAAATTAATCAGGCACAAATAGCATACGCCAGCGGCTATGCCGACCAGTCGCACTTTATCCGGGAGTTCAAGAAATTCTGCGGATATACGCCCGTGTCTTTGCTGAAAGTATCAAATCCATATTCCGATTTGTTCACCAATCCCGTATAAATGTCCCGTTTGTTCTATCCGGGGGCAAACGCTTCTCCTACTTTTGCTACCTGATTCATTAAATGAAAATAGCATTAAGTATGAAAGAAGTAAATCCCCAAGAAACCAGCCGGGCATACGCCTTTGAAATGTGGATGAACGCACCTATGCCAATGGTGACGTTCTTTAAGACACTCAACGTGTCACGCCTTGTGAAAATCAGCCGGAAATCGGGCATGAAGTTTAATATG
>NZ_BEWW01000099.1 GCF_002933955.1 Prevotella sp. MGM2 | reverse complement strand
AGATAGAGGTGCTCGGCAAGGGAGCGCCGGTCATCTATATCAACGGCCGGCAGGTGCGCGACGCCAATGAACTGGTGCAGTTGCGCTCCGATGAGATAAAAAGCGTGGAGGTGATCCGCAATCCCGGTGCACGTTACGATGCCTCTGTAGGCTCAGTGGTGCGCATCCGCACTAAAAAACGTCAGGGAGAAGGGTTCGGTGCGGATGCCACAGCTGTATTCAGTCAAGGAAAAAATGGTTCCGGCAACGGGCAATTGGCGCTTAATTATCGCAAAGACGGTCTTGACGTATTCGCCTCAGTCTATTACCGCCACCGAAGATATTATGGCCGGCAGCAAAGCGACCAGATAACGTATGCCGACACTCTATGGACATTGCCTTTTTCCAGTAATACTCAAAATCAGAAGAGGAGTCTGAATGCCACTGCAGGATTCAACTATGAGTTGTCGGAGAATCATTCTTTTGGATTGCGCTATCAGCTCTTCAATGTGATGAAGGACGAGACAGCAGGGCGTATCAACAGTGATATCAAGGCCGATGGCGTGTATTACGACCGTCTGGAAAACTTCATAACCGCTCATGCTGATTCCGATCCGCAACATCAGGTGAACGCCTATTATACCGGCAAGCTGGGCCGAGGCGAATTTTCCGCAGATG
>NZ_BEWW01000098.1 GCF_002933955.1 Prevotella sp. MGM2 | reverse complement strand
ATAACGTTCAATCTGTTTAGGCAGATGGTTGATGTAATTGTGGTAAGAAAGTGTTCCGCGCCGGGCGGCGATAAAAATCATCAGGTCATCTTTTCCGGCAGTGTGAGCCAGCGACAGGAAGTCGTGCCATTCGGTGTATACATGGCAGTCACCCTCTATATTGTATTTGCGTTTTTCCCAATATTGCCGTACGGCGGCCATTGTTCCCCGACCGCTGTACATCTCCACCCTGCAGCTGATTTGCGTGGCAAGCAAAGCCACACGTTCGGCCCAGCGGCGGAATCCCGGCTCAAACTCCGCTTTACGGGGAATGAGCAGATGAATGCGGCGCACCGTGGCCAGCGGAAACTCCGGACGGTAGATGATAATCTGCTGCTCTACGGCCGCTACGAGGTCAGTGGCCAGTTTGCCGAAGAAAGTTTCCGTGAGACGTGCTTTCTGATGAAGGCCGATAAGCAGGTCGGAGGCTTCGCATTCCTTCATGGTGTGGGAAATGCCGCTCACTATATTGACCGACCATCGGCTGCGCGACACGAGGCGCACATTGGCCGCAGCGGCAATTTTTGCGGCGTGTTCCAATTGTTTGAGACCTTCGCCCCGTGCGTTGGGGTCGTCCTCAAGCACTATGTTGAGGGCCGTGAGCGGCGTGTCGGCGCCCGGAGTGCGGAGCATAAGGCCTGCCGCCACGAGATCGGGAACGGTTTTGGGATTGGAGAGTGACACGAGAATGCGGTCGTTTTCCTCTTGCTGTACCGCTTCGTCGGGAGTACCGCTTTCGGCCATCCGTCGGGCCGTATGTTCGGTCACGAACGAGGCTATCACACAGGTGAAAAGTATGAATACCATAGTGCCGTTGAGGACATTCTCGTCGAACAGCCTTGATCCGTCGGGCAGGATGATCTTGTAACCTACCAGTACCACGGCCAGTGTGGCGGCGGCGCGTGAGTTGGTCAGGCCGAATATGAGGCGGCGTTCAGGAGCGCCCATGGCGAAAAGTTTCTGCGTGAAGAGAGCCGCCAGCCATTTGGTCAGGCATCCCACCGTCACCATGACTGCCGCCACGGCAAACACGCGGGGATGGTGAACAAAAGCCTTCACGTTGAGTAACATGCCCACGCCAATTAGAAAATAGGGAATGAAAAGGGCGTTGCCCACAAATTCGAGATGGTTCATCAAAGGCGAAGAAGGCGGGATGGAGCGGTTGAGCACAATGCCGGCAAGAAAGGCGCCGAGAATGCCCTCCATGCCTACAAATTCCATCAGACCGGCACCTAGAAACACCAGTGCCAAAACGAAAATATACTGCACCACACCATCGTCATACCGCCTGAAGAACCAACGTGCCAGCCGGGGAAAGCTGAACACGATGACCACGCCAAGCAGAATGACTTTCACTACAAGCCAAACCCAATACAGGCCCGTCACGTTGTCGCGGAACATACCGCCCACCACTGCCAGAACGAGCAGCGTCAGGGTGTCGGCCACGATGGTACCTCCAACGGCTATGCTCACGCTGCGCCGGCGGGAAAGGCCGTAGCGCAACACGATGGGGTAGGCCACAAGCGTATGCGAGGCGTACATGGCGGCCATCAGCACCGATGCTGCCACCCCGTAGCCAAGAATGGCGTGGTTGGCCCCGAAGCCGATGGCCAGGGGAAGCAGGAAACTGAGCATTCCCAGCGTCAGGGCGGGCACCTTGAGTTTCTGTACATCCTGCATGTTCATTTCGAGCGAGGCCAGAAACATGATATAATAAAGTCCCACCTTGCCGAACAGTTCGAAACTGCCGTCGCGGTCGAGCACATGGAAACCATAGGGTCCGATGAGTACTCCGGCGGCAATCATGCCTACGATGGCAGGAATCCGCAGCCGTTCGAGCAACATCGGCGCGAAGAGGATAATGCTCAGCACCACGAAGAAAATCCACGTAGGGTCGGTTATGGGAAAACAGGAGGTCAGATAGGAGGACATAAGGGCATAATGAGAACTTCGGAGTGCCTGCCCTGAAAAAATCCCGGTGGCAGGCAACGCCTTACGTAAAAGGATTAACGTGGCAAAGATACGAATTTTTCGGGTCAAGCCGAAAACACGGTGC
>NZ_BEWW01000097.1 GCF_002933955.1 Prevotella sp. MGM2 | reverse complement strand
AAAAGTTAAATATGTTAAAGTTGAGGAGCAAAAAAACGCTCCCCAACCTCATATTATTTTTCCGGCCGGCAGCCTACAGGCGCTTCACATCCGACTTGTCGGCATTAACATCGGCAGGCCTGCCTTTATAACGGATTTTAGCACCCGAAGAAGCCTCGGCCGTAATGCTTTTGGCAGCATGGCACTTCAGAGACGAGCCGCTCGAAGCTTGGGCATTGACATCGGAAGCCACGAAATCCGCGGCCTTAACAGAAGAAGCGCTTGAAATGTCATAATGAGCCACGCCGCCACACTTTCCGCGCAAACTTACGGAAGAACCGCTGGAAGAGGACACGTTGGAACTGGTGCAGGAAACATTGTCCAAGTTGACCATACTGCCACTTGAGGTCGAAATGATGAGACTGCGGACAGAGGCATTACCCACCTTCACAGAACTGCCGCTGGATAAATCCATACTAAAACCGGAGGCCCGGACATCTTCAATAGAAATCATGGCGCCGCTCGAAGCCTCCATCAACAAATCGTCATCTACACGCAAGTCTTTATCGACCTTGATGCTGGCGCCGCTAGAAACCGACATTCTGTTGATCTCCGGAGCACTGACATAAACCGTAACGGGATTGCCTGTCATTGTGACCCTTCCCGTTTTTTCAAAGTCCAGCCCCAGCACCAGTTCACCGCCGGAGTTCTTCACCACAAGATAAGGCAATATTTTCT
>NZ_BEWW01000096.1 GCF_002933955.1 Prevotella sp. MGM2 | reverse complement strand
GTTAGTGCTGCCGTGGTTTGTCGGTGGTCATGCCTTGCTGAACGAGGTGCTCGGTGGCCTGAAGGAGGGGAAAGACATAGGACTTCAGCTCCTCGTGAGCGGCCGACAGGCTTACGGGTACGGGACGTCCGGCGTGCAGGTCGTAGCAGAATTCCTTATCCACTTCGGCGTTATAGACGTAGAGATGACGGTCGTTGCGAGCGGCTATGGTTTTGTCGGCCGTGTAGAACGCTGCCGGCCGCTGCTCGCGTGTGAGGTCTACGCCGAAATTGTTTTGCACGTAGGGCAGGCGCAACATCGACAGGAGTGTCGGCGCCACGTCCACCTGCACGGCAAAGTCGGTGCGCTCCTGCGGGACTATGCCTTTGCCGTAAATCATGAAAGGGACGTGGTTTTGTGCCTCCGGCAATTCGCAGTCGGGCGGTCCTACGGCTTTTCCATGGTCGCCCAGGATAACGAAAATCGTGTTGTCCGCCCATGGCTCGCGCGCCGCGGCGGCCATGAAGTCGGCCAGGGCACGGTCGGCATACTCCACAATCTGTTCTTCGGGACGATTGCTGCGCGGACGGAACCATTCGGGCAGGACGTATGGCGGATGGTTGCTGATGGTGAGCAGAGTGGCAAAGAAGGGCCGGCCGGCAGCGGCCTGACGGCGCAATACGGGCAGGGCGTAGGAGAAGAGGTAGTCGTCCTGCACGCCGAAGTTGTTGGCGACCTTTTCGGGCGGGTAGTTCTCCTGGGCGTATATCTCGTCATAGCCGTTGGTGCGGAAGAAGGCGTTCATGTTGTCGTACTGCGACTCGTGTGTCATGAAGAACATGGTGGTGTAACCGTTGTCTTTCAGAACGGTGGGCAAACCGGAATAGACGGGTATGTCCGACCCCTTCATGGCGTTGCGGAACATGATGGAAGGAAAGGAGTAAAGCGTGGCATAGAGACCATGGTTGGTGTGATTGCCCGAAGAATAAAAGTTGGCAAAACTCAGCGAACGGCCGTAGAGCGAGTCGAGGCAGGGCGTGAGGTGCTTTTTGTTGCCGAAGTGCGCCATCAGTTTGGCCGACATCGACTCCATTATGATCATGACTACGTTCTGATGCGTGGGCGCTCCCTCAGGGACGACTCTGCGGGCGATGGGCGAGATGCCGTCAATGCCTTCACGGCCCAGCAGCAGGCGGGTACGGCTCACAGCCTCGTCGCCATCCATGAGCCGGAGCGTTTTGTTTTCCGGCCTCAGCCCGTCAAACGAACTGGCCAGAAGGCAGAACATCGGGTTGAGGCCCATGTTGTTGAGTACGGGACTGGTGGAGAAATAGGCTGCGCTCACCTTGATGGGATTGTAGCCCAAGCGGCCGCGTATGCCCACGAAGCAAAGGGCGGCAAGAACGGCCGAACACATTATCATATATAGACGGTGGCGCACTGTGATGCGATCATGGCGCACAACTGCCTTTCCGGAAAGTGCCAAGGCCCGCCGGAGCCGTTTGCCGTAAAGGCGCAGCAGGCAGGAAAAAACCGCCGTGGCCGCGGCAAAGTAAAAGATGTAGAGATAATAGGACGTCTCGCCCAACAGCATGCCGGCGGTGGTGGTGCCGTAGCCGGCCCAATTCCAGATGGAGGCATTGAGCGTCTTGGTGAAGTAAAGGAAGTAAGGGATGTTCGCCGCCGAAGCCATGAACGCCAGCGCGTAGAACACGCCGAACCACACGCCCATGCTGCGGATCATCCACGACCGCCAGCGGCCGGTTTGTGCCGCAACGATGGCAAAAAGCAACGGCAGGGCCATGACGTAGCAGCCTATGACATTGTCGAACCACACACCGCGCAAAAAGGCGGTGAGGCAAGGGCCTGACCCGAAACCGGCATCGGACGGCAGCTGGCCGGCTACAGCGGCGAAAAACAGCAGACGGAACACTGTGAGTATGAGAAGGGCGGTAGCGTGAACGCCCAGAAGATACGCCAGAACCTTTGAAAATTTCTTCATAAATTCATAAATTTGGCACAAAAGTAGCAAAAAAAGTGGTAAGTTTGTAGTCGATATGATTGAATTACAAGGCATACACAAATCCTTCGGCAGTCTGGAAGTACTGTCGGGCATCGACCTCAAAATCAACAAGGGAGAGGTGGTGAGCATCGTAGGTCCCAGCGGCGCGGGCAAAACCACACTGTTGCAGATTATGGGAACGCTCTATCGTCCCGATGGCGGGAACCTTGTCATTGACGGACAAAACGTGTTGAAACTCAACCGCCGGCAGTTGGCACGCTTCCGCAACGAAAACATCGGTTTCGTCTTTCAGTTTCATCAGCTGCTGCCTGAATTTACGGCACTTGAGAACATCATGATACCGGGACTGATAGCCCGCCGGCCCAAAAGCGAAATACACCGGCGCGCCGATGAGTTGCTGGAATTTATGGGACTGACAGACCGGGCACGGCATAAGCCCGCACAACTGTCGGGCGGCGAAAAACAACGTGTGGCCGTGGCACGCGCCTTGATGAACGAACCCGCCGTGGTGTTGGCCGACGAGCCGTCGGGTAGTCTTGACAGCCACAACAAGGCTGAATTACATCGCCTCTTCTTCGACCTGCGCGACAAATACGGACAGACGTTTGTAATCGTCACCCACGATGAGGAACTGGCACGGATCACTGACCGGACTATCCATCTGGCCGACGGACGTGTCGTGGACGAGGAACTTTCTTTGATTACCGCAACTGAAGAAACATCAGCTGAAAAAGACGAACCGGAATATGATTAAGCTAGGCGATTACAATACCCTACGCATTACGCGCTTTACTGACCACGGGGCCTATCTCGACGGCGGACATGTGGGGGAAATCCTTATGCCTAAAGCCTATGTGCGGCGCGAAATGCGTCCCGGCGATGAAGTTCGGGTATTTATTTATCTGGACCAGAGCGAGCGCCTTGTCGGTACTACCGAACAGCCGCTGACCCGCGTAGGGCGTTTCGCGTTCCTACGGGTAGCCTGGGTCAATGAGTTCGGAGCCTTTCTCGACTGGGGACTGATGAAAGATCTCTTCGTGCCATTTCGCGAACAGAAAATGCGCATGATGCAGGACCGTTCCTATATCGTACATGTACACGTGGACGAAGAAACCAATCGCATCGTGGCTTCAGCAAAAGTAGAGCAATGGCTTCGGCCTGCCCGGTCGGCCGATTACTATCGCGGCCGCGAAGTGGAGGTACTCGTGCAGCAGAAAACGCCTCTGGGCTTTAAGGTTATTGTAGATAATGCGCATCAGGGACTTGTATATGACGATCAAATATTCGGTATGCCGCCCCGTACCGGCGACCTCTTGCACGGAACAGTAGTAAGCCTCCGGCCTGATGGCAAACTTGATATCTCGCTCGACCGTATTGGAAAAAGCCGCTTCCGCGACTTTGCCGATGTGCTTCTCGACGAACTCCGAGCCGCAGGAGGTGAACTACCTTTTTCTGATGACAGCACACCTGAAGAGATAGCCGGACGCTTTGCTGTGAGCAAGAAAACATTCAAACGTGCCTTGGGAACGCTTTATCGCGAACGAAAAATAACATTTGGTGAAGGCTCCATTAAGTTGCCGATACGGAAAAATGTAAAATAAGGTATAGAAATAACAAATAATATTTGGAAGTTTCAAACTATATTTATATCTTTGCAACAGAATAAAAGAAAGATAAATTCTTATAATCATTATAAAATAGTTTTTTCATCTCTATATAAGTTCTGTGAGGCAACTTTTCGTCGTGATGACGCGAAGTTGCATTTTTTATGTTATTACTATAACGTCTGGTCATGTGAGAACATTACATCCGATATGCCGACAAAGGACGCTCAGTAGATGAAGAGCTACGGTTGGTATGCGAAGATGCCGCCCAATATACCTCAACATTCCTGTCTCTTGTTTCAGTTATTTCCGGATTATGGGAAAATTCACAGGCTTTATCCCTCTACCGGTCGGAATAAAGGTTCTCAGAATATACTCCCTTTTTTATCCTATCGTTTTACTGACAAACCGGAATATATGAAAGGCGCAGTTCTCGCTCATTACGGAACTGCGCCTTTGTTTAAAGGTTTATGTCGCTTCAATACGGCGAATTACAAACTCCAATCCTCTTGTGTCTTGCGGACGTAGGAGCGGTAGCGCTTCTGTGCGGCGGCTTTGGTTGCGGCGTAAAGTTCTGTGGAGGCTTCTTCGCCGAGAGCTTTCTTCAATGACAGGAAGCGTACCTCACCGTCGAGATATTCCTGGAACTTATCCCATTGCGGTTCCTTAGAGTCGAGCGTAAAGGGATTCTGTCCCTGGTCGGCGAGTTCAGGATTATAACGCCACAGATGCCAGTAACCGCATTCTACCGCACGACGCTCTTCCTCCTGGCTCTTGCCCATGCCGCCTTTAATCTTAAGGCCGTGGTTGATACACGGAGCATAAGCGATGATGAGCGACGGACCGTGATAGGCTTCGGCCTCACGGATGGCTTTGAGGCATTGTGCCTGATCGGCTCCCATGGCTACCTGAGCCACATAAACGTAGCCGTAGGTGGCCTGCATGAGGCCAAGGTCTTTTTTCGTGACACGTTTGCCGGCTGCAGCAAACTGGGCGATGGCTGCGATGGGTGTTGCCTTGGAGGCCTGTCCGCCGGTGTTGGAGTAGACTTCGGTGTCGAGTACCAGGATGTTGACGTCTTCTCCGCTGGCCAATACGTGGTCGAGACCGCCGTAGCCGATGTCGTAAGACGCACCGTCGCCACCGATGATCCACTGGCTTCGCTTCGTAAGGAAATGACTGAGTTCTTCGAGTTGCTGACACGTTGCGCAGCCCTTGGCAGCACCTTCTTTGATGAAAGGCTCAAGCTTGAGTGCGGCGGCGCGGCTGGCTTCGGCATCGTCCTTACCTTCAATCCAGGCTTGCGCGGCCTCCTTATACTCTGCGGGAGCTTCCTCGCAGGCCATTACTTCGCCGAGCAACGCCTCGATGCGGGCACGCATTTTCTTGTTGGCAAGAACCATACCCATACCAAATTCACAGAAATCCTCAAAGAGAGAGTTGGCCCATGCGGGACCTTGTCCTTTTTCGTTGGTGCAATAGGGTGTTGAGGGGATGGAGCCCGAGTAGATGGAAGAACACCCTGTGGCGTTGGCTATCATCTGACGGTCGCCAAAGAGCTGGCTGACGAGTTTGACGTAAGGCGTTTCGCCGCAACCGGAACATGCGCCGGAGAATTCGAAAAGCGGTGTGGCAAACTGTGAGTTCTTCGGGTTGAGCTTGATGTCCACCAGATGCTGCTTGCTCTTGACATTCTTCACGCTGTAGTCCCAGTTGTCCTGTTGCTCAAGCTGTCCTTCGAGAGGTACCATCTCAAGGGCCTTGTTGCCGCGCATACCCGGGCATACATCGGCGCAGTTGCCGCAGCCGAGGCAGTCGAGCACGTTGACCTGCTGGCGGAAGTGCATGCCCTTGAGTGCAGCAGGGGCTTTCATTTCGAGCGTGTTGCCCTTGATGCCCTTTACTTCTTCATCGTCCATCACAAACGGGCGGATAGCAGCGTGGGGACACACATAGGAACACTTGTTACACTGGATGCAGTTTTCCGAGTTCCAGACGGGAACGAATGCCGCCACCCCACGTTTCTCATAAGCGGCGGTGCCTTGCAGCCACGTGCCGTCCTCCGACACCTTAAAGGCGCTTACCGGAAGGAGGTCGCCGTTTTGTGCGTTGATGGGGCGCACCAGATCGGTGATGTAGGCCGGCTCGTAGCGTACCACCTTCTCGTCTTCAGGCAAGTTGGCCCAGGCGGGGTCTACGACAAGCTGCTTGTATTCGCCGCCGCGGTCTACGGCCTGATAGTTCTTGTTCACCACGTCTTCGCCCTTCTTGCCGTAAGATTTCACGATGAACTTCTTCATCTGTTCCACGGCCAGATCTACGGGAATCACCTCGGTAATGCGGAAAAAGGCCGACTGCAGGATGGTGTTCGTGCGGTTGCCCAATCCTATTTCCTGAGCGATCTTCGTAGCGTTGATATAGTATACGGTAATGTTGTGCTCGGCAAAATAACGTTTCACATTGTTGGGCAGGTTGCCGGCCAGTTCCTCACCTTCCCAGATGGTGTTGAGCAGGAAAGTACCGCCGTCGCGCAAACCGCGGAGCACATCATACATGTGCAGATAAGCCTGAACGTGGCAAGCCACGAAGTTAGGCGTCTTTATCTGATAAGTGGAGCGGATAGGGCTGTTGCCGAAGCGCAGATGGGAGCAGGTGAAGCCGCCCGACTTCTTGGAGTCGTAGGAGAAGTAAGCCTGGCAATACTTGTCAGTGTTGTCGCCGATAATTTTCACGGAGTTCTTGTTGGCGCCCACCGTACCGTCGGCACCCAAGCCATAGAACTTGGCCTCATAAATGCCTTCGCCTCCGAGCGCCATTTCCTTTTCCAGGGGCAGAGACGTAAAGGTCACGTCATCGGTGATGCCCAGCGTAAAGTGGTCCTTGGGCATGGGCAGTGCCAGATTGTCGAACACAGAGATGACCATTGTAGGCGTAGTGTCGCACGAGCCGAGACCGTAGCGTCCGCCAACGATGAGCGGACGGTTCTCCTGATCGTAGAAGGCATCCTTCACGTCGAGATAAAGCGGTTCGCCGTTGGCACCCGGTTCCTTCGTGCGGTCCAGCACGGCAATCCTCTTGCACGTTGCGGGTACGGCCTCCAAGAGATGCTTCACAGAGAACGGGCGGTAAAGGTGTACGCTCACCATGCCCACCTTCTCGCCTTTGCCCACGAGATAGTCGATGGCTTCACGCGCGGCCTCCGTCACGGAACCCATGCAGATGATGACGCGTTCGGCATCGTCGGCGCCGTAGTAGCTGAAGAGCTTGTATTTGCGGCCGGTGATTTCCGATACGGCTTTCATGTATTTCTCCACAATACCGGGTACGGCATCGTAGTAAGGGTTGCACACTTCGCGGTGTGCAAAGAACGTCTCGGGGTTCTCAGCCATACCGCGTGCCACGGGATGTTCGGGTGTGAGGGCGCGGTTGCGGAATTCGCTCACCTTGTCCATCGGCACGAGCGGACGGATGTCCTCCTGATCCATCACCTCAATCTTCTGATACTCATGGCTGGTGCGGAAACCGTCGAAGAAGTTGATGAAAGGAACGCGGCTCTCGAGCGCCGTCAGATGGGCCACGGCCGAGAGGTCCATCACTTCCTGCACGGAACCTTCGCAAAGCATGGCAAAACCTGTCTGGCGGCAGGCCATCACGTCACTGTGGTCGCCGAAGATACAGAGCGAATGCGTGGCCAGCGTGCGCGCCGACACATGAAACACAGTAGGCAGCAGTTCGCCCGCAATCTTGTACATGTTGGGAATCATGAGCAGCAGACCCTGCGACGCGGTGAAGGTAGTGGTGAGCGCACCGGCCTGCAACGAACCGTGAACGGCACCGGCGGCACCGCCCTCACTTTGCATTTCCTGAACGCTTACCGTGTCGCCAAAGAGGTTCTTGCGGCCTTGGGCCGACCACTCGTCAACGTGTTCAGCCATAGGCGAACTGGGCGTAATGGGATAGATGGCGGCAACTTCCGAAAACATGTACGCAATATGCGCAGCAGCCTGGTTGCCGTCACAAGTAATGAATTTCTTGTTTGCCATAACAGTAGATTATGTTGATTAAATTGTTAGTTGTGTCTCTGTTCTTTCTTGCAAAGGTAATATTTCTATTTAATTTGTACAGCCGAGTTTACATTTTTTCATGTAAGAAAACATAAAAAATAAAAAGCTCTTTTCCCCGGCCGGCATTTATGCGCCCCAATGCCCTCTTTACGTTAAATTCATCCTCCGTCCGACTTTAACATATTTAACCTTCCGTAAC
>NZ_BEWW01000095.1 GCF_002933955.1 Prevotella sp. MGM2 | reverse complement strand
TCATGCACCGTGTTTTCGGCTTGACCCGTTTTTCCGCAGCCTTCTTTTAGGGGCGGATTGTCGGCATTTAGCGTTTTAACATTTCTTGCTTTCGGCTGGAAAATATATTATCTTTGTAACAGCAAAGCGGGGCTTCCCATCGGAAGTCCCGCTTTTTACGTGTTTTCAGTGGTAATTCAGGTTTGAAAACACTATATTTTGAATGAAAAAAGCATTACTTGGAATTTTTATTTGCCGTATTCGTGTTGAAAATCCGATACGGACTTTTCAAATTCCAGGTATTGGATTTCCCAAAAGGCCATTCTGAAAAGTTACGGAAAGTTAAAAACGTTAAATATGAAATCTTCTTCTAGCACTTTTTCCTAATGGAGGACAATGGGTGTTCTGAGAGGAAGATGGAGTATGGTAAAGGCGCATCTGTCTGAATTGAATGACAGATGCGCCTTTTATGGTTTCAGGTAAACGGTGTCAGGTTATGCCTGTTTGTAATCGGCCAGTTGGTCAGGGGTCAGGTTCATCACAAAGGTGTGGTGCTTGGCAATTTCGGCCTCTACGAAGTTGGCGTATACCCGGGCGGACTTAGTGAACAATTCAGGAGCGGCGGTGGCGTTGCGCAGTAGGAGGTGGAGCATGATTACGTCAGCGGCCATTTCCACGAGATGGCGTGCGCAGATGTCATGGAAACACTGGTCGGCGGCTTCTTTTACATGGCTCACGGCCTCTTCATATTTGTCGGCCATCGCTTTGGCGCGGGTTTGTAAGGGTAGCATGTCCGCTGACACCTCGGCCGTTTCGAATTCGCGCATTTGAGCGAGGTAGGAACCGTTGGTTACGTAACGGATGGCAGCTACTACCTGAAGTTGTGTGGTGCCTTCATATATGTTGGTGATACGGGCATCGCGGTAGTAGCGTTGGATGGGGTAATCCATCATGAAGCCTGAGCCGCCGTGTATCTGCAAGGCATCGAAAGTGTTCTGATTGCAATATTCCGAGTTCATGCCCTTGGCCAGCGGTGTGAGGGAATCGGCCAGTTTTGCATAGTTTTTTTGCTCCTTGCGCTCTTCGGCTTCAAGTTTGCGCTCACGGGCAATGTCGTCGAGGGCTTTGTATATGTCGACGTAACGGGCGCACTGGTAGAGTAGGGCGCGGCCGGCATCGAGTTTGGCTTTCATCAGTGCCAGCATGTCGTAAACGGCAGGAAAGTTGATGATGGCTTTACCGAACTGCTCACGGTCTCTTGCATAGGCTAGTCCCTCGTTGTAGGCTGCTTGGGAGAGACCTACGCTTTGGGCGGCAATGCCTAGGCGGGCACCGTTCATGAGTGCCATGACGTATTTGATGAGGCCCAGCTTGCGTTCACCGCAGAGCTCTGCTTTGGCGTTTTTGTAGACGAGTTCACAGGTAGGTGAACCGTGGATGCCTAGCTTGTTCTCAATGCGGCGCACATTCACACCGCCGCTGTTCTTGTCATAAATGAACATGGAGAGGCCACGTCCGTCGGTGGTGCCTTCTTCAGAACGCGCCAGTACGAGATGGAGATGAGCATCGCCGTTGGTGATGAAACGCTTTACGCCGTTGAGTAGCCAGCAGCCGTCTTCTTCGCTATATGTGGCTTTGAGCGTAACGCTCTGCAGGTCGGAGCCGGCATCGGGTTCAGTGAGGTCCATCGACATGGTTTCGCCGGCGCAGATGCGGGGAATGAAGCGTGAATGCTGGTCTTCGTTTCCGAATTCATAAAGTGTTTCAATGCAGTCCTGCAGGCTCCATATATTACCGAAACCGGCATCGCTGGCAGCTACGAGTTCGGCACACATGGTGTAGGGGGTGATGGGGAAATTGAGGCCACCGTATTTGCGCGGCATGGTCATACCGTTAAGACCGGCCTTGACCATAGCGTCAAGATTGGCTGCGGTGCCGCTGGCATAATATACCCTGTCGCCTTCGTGGTGCGGACCTTCGAGGTCTACGCTTTCGGCATTTTCTGCAACCGTGGTGCCGGCTATCTCACCTGTGATGTCGAGCACTCGGTCGTAGCTGTCCATGGCGTCTTCAAAATCAAGCGGCGCATAATCGAAATTATCTTTGTCGCGGAAGTTTCTTTCTTTGAGTTCCACAATACGTTTCATGAGCGGATGGTTGAGCTCAAAGCGTAATTCCGGATGGTCTGTATAATTGTTTGCCATTTCGTTTTTTTGTTTTATAAGAGATAAAGTTTCGGGTTACTTGCTGTTCTCCTTGTAATATTTGATCATCTTGGGTACGACTTCCTCTACAGAGCCTGTGATGATGTAGTCGGCAATCTGGTTGATGGGTGCCTCGGGATCGGTGTTGATGGAGATGATGATACCACTTTCTTTCATGCCGGCCACATGTTGTATGGCACCGCTGATACCGCAAGCAATATATACTTTAGGACGTACCGTTACGCCAGTCTGGCCGATTTGAAGGGCATGTTCGCAGAAACCGGCGTCAACGGCGGCACGGCTGGCACCTACTTCGCCATGGAGTTCTTCGGCCAGTTTGCGCAGGAGGTCGAAACCTTCTTTTGAGCCTACGCCATAGCCTCCGGCTATCACGATGGGAGCGCCTTTGAGGTTGTTGTCGGCTTTTTCGACGTGGCGTTCCAGCACTTTTACAACATAGTCTGTTTCGGGTACGAATTTGGCCACGTCTTCGTAAATGATTTCACCGTTGTAGTATTCGGCCACTTTTTCCGCTTTCATTACGCCGGATCGCACAGTAGCCATCTGCGGACGATTATCTGGGTTGACAATCGTTGCTACGATATTTCCGCCGAAAGCCGGTCGGATCTGGTAGAGTAATTGGTCGTAGTGCTTGCCTGTTTTGCGGTCGTCATAGTCGCCTATCTCAAGTGCCGTGCAGTCGGCGGTGAGGCCGCTTACGAGTGATGAGCTGACACGCGGACCAAGGTCGCGTCCTATGACGGTTGCTCCCATGAGACATATTTGTGGTTGTTCCTGTTTGAACAGGTTAACAAGAATGCTTGTGTGCGGTTTTGATGTGTAGGGATAGAGACCTTCAGCGTCGAAAACATGAAGTTTGTCTACGCCGTAGGATAAAATCTCTTTTTCCACTTTGCCCGTTATTCCGTGTCCGGCTGCAATGGCTTCGAGCTGTACGCCGAGTTCATTGGCGAGTTTGCGGCCTTTGGTGAGAAGTTCGTAAGAAACTTCTTCTACTGTAATCTTATCTATCTCGCAATATACGAATACGCTGTTCATGTTTTATCCGATTGTATGGCTGTCCAACAATTCTTTTATCAGTCCCTCTACATCGTTGTCGCTGCCGGTGAGGCATTTGCTCTCCTTGGCTTTGAATACGATGTTCTGTACGGCTTTAACCTTGGTGGGTGAACCTGCCAGTCCGCATTGGCTGAGATCGCCATCCACATCGGCTACGCTCCATTGGGTGATGGTGAGGTACGGTTTCTTCTCATACTCTTCGGCATGAGGCAGTGTGCCGTCAGTAGGGCGCTCCAAGGGCGCTGTGGCACGTTTGTATTTCATTACAAGTTTGGCGTTGCGAGGGCGGCAGGGAGCGGCATTCCCGTTCACTGTGAGCAGAATAGGCAGAGGAGTTTCTACTCGTTCTATACCACCGTCTACGGTACGCGTAACGGTAACCTTACCGTCTTTTACGCAGTCTACACTTGTAACATAAGTCACTTGGTTTAAATCAAGTTTTTGTGCTACTTGCGGACCAACTTGTGCAGTGTCACCATCAATAGCCTGGCGCCCGCCTATAACAATGTCGGGCAGGCCTATTTTTTTGATCGCCTGGCTTAAGGCATAACTGGTGGCTAAAGTGTCAGCTCCGGCAAAGGCTCTGTCGGTCAGCAGGTAACCGCCGTCTGCACCGCGGAAAAGTCCTTCTCGGATAACATCTGTGGCTCGCGGAGGTCCCATCGTAAGGATGTGAACTGTTGAACCGGGATGTTGCTCCTTCAGACGTAAGGCTTGCTCCAGCGCATTTAAGTCCTCAGGATTGAAGATTGCGGGCAGGGCAGCGCGGTTGACTGTCCCCTCAGGGGTCATAGCGTCTTTACCCACATTGCGGGTATCAGGTACTTGTTTGGCAAGTACAACAATTTTCAGACTCATATTGTTCTTCTTTATTAATTAATTTAATGTGTGGCTTTATGTTTTAGGACTTAGATATGGTAAAATAGATTATGTATGTAATTCGTATGTGGTTAGTTCGTAAAAGAAATAATATTAGAATAATCGTGCGGCAAATATAGCGAATTCTCGCCATGCCTCAAAGTTTGCTCTCTATTTTCATGGTTCTATTCCTGTTTCGGTCTATATCTATGAAGAAAAATCTTATTATTTTTGTCATTTGTATTTTTCTATTTATATTTGCGTTTGAAAAGTACACATGACAGATAAGCCTGTCAACCTGTGGAGGCAAATGAAATAAAAGCGTTAAAACCACGTTTTATATTTGTCGTCATTACTTAATTTGTCTATCTTTGCGCCCTGTGACATGGTTTAAATGATAGCCTTAAACGTAAAAATATTCAAAAAACGAAATATTATTATCTAATCTACAAACATTTAACTTTTAAAACAATGGCAACTACAAATGCTACCGCACCTAAGGGTGCACCAAAAGTAAAGAAACAAGCTCAGGGTTTCACTGGTATTAAATCCGGCTTTGTTGTAATTATCATTTGCTTCGTTATAGCTGAACTGCTTTATTTCTTTGGCGCAGGTCATGCAAGCAACTTTAAGGGCGATATCGGTGCCGGTTTCGCTGTATTGTCTGAAGTAGAAGCTCTCGAGCCTGCTGGTCTTATCGGTACGGTATACTTGGGTGGTTTCGTTGTGCCTCTCATTTGGGGTCTTTTCCTTACTGTTTTTGCTTTTTCTATTGAACGTTTCTTTGCCATCCGCAACGCTTATGGCCGTACTAGCCTTACTAAGTTTGTTGCTGACATTAAGTCTGCCCTCGCTCATAACGATTTGGCAAAAGCTCAGGCTTTGTGCGACAAACAGCGTGGTTCTGTTGCCAACGTTGTTGGTGCTACTTTGAAGAAGTATAAGGAAATGGAGGATAATACGGTTCTTTCCAAAGAGCAGAAAATTATCGCCATTCAGAAAGAACTTGAAGAGGCAACAGCTCTTGAAATGCCTATGATGCAGGAAAATCTTCCTATTATTGGTACTATTGTAACACTTGGTACTTTGATGGGTTTGTTCGGTACGGTATTGGGTATGATCAAGTCCTTCTCTGCTATGTCTGCCGGTGATGGAGGTACAGACTCTACCGCACTTGCAACAGGTATTTCTGAGGCTCTTGTAAATACCGCTTCAGGTATTGCTACCGGTGCTCTCGCCGTTATTGCTTACAACTATTACACTAACAAGATCGACCGTCTGACTTTCAGCCTCGATGAAGTCGGTTTCTCAATCGTTCAGACTTTCTCCGCAACTCACTAATCATAATCAAGGTAACTTTAAGAAATGGGACGTTTTAAAATCACAAAACAAGACACATTCATCGACATGACGCCGATGAGTGACGTCATGGTCCTGCTGCTTACCTTCTTTATGCTTACTGCGACGTTCGTAAAGGAAGAACCTGTAAAAGTAAATACCCCCGGTTCGGTTTCTGAGATTAAAATCCCTTCAACCAATCTGCTTACCATTTTCGTCTCCAAAGAAGGCAAAGTGTTCATGAATATGGACTCACCTCAGGGAATGACAGCTTTGGCAAATCAGATGAATACAAGTGGGAAACTTACTCTCAATGCCAAAGAAGTGCAGGAATTTGCTCAGGTTCCCATGTTCGGTACTCCTCTTAACACCGTTAGCGGATGGTTGGGAGCAAGCGACCGTAATGGAATTCTTACCAAAGACCCTAGTGCAGGTATTCCTTGCGACAGCGTCAGTGACGAGTTGAGAGTTTGGGTGGAAGCAGCCCGTGAAGCTTGTGGAGAAAAGATGCGTATCGCTATCAAGGCTGATAAAAGCACTTCCTACAAGGTTATTAAGAATGTAATGAAATCCTTGCGCGATGTTGACGAGAATCGTTATAATTTGATTACGTCACTCGCCGGAGCTGACCAATAATTTTAGAATGTTATGGCAAAACAAGGAAAATCGAAACAAAAGAAAATGAACGCCCGCGTGGACTTCACGCCGATGGTGGACATGATTATGTTGCTCGTGACATTCTTTATGCTCTGTACTTCATTGCTTAAACCGCAGACTATGGAGATTACCATGCCTTCGGACAAGCAGGACATCAAGGATGAACAGCGTAACCAGGCCAAAGCCTCTGAGGCTGTAACTGTGCTCATTGCCGGTAACGACCGCCTCTTCTATTTTGAAGGCAAGCCTGAAGAAGCTGCTCAGAAATTGGTAGAAACCAAGTATGGCAAGGATGGACTTCGTGCCTTCCTCCTTCAGAAGAATGCTAAGGCACAGGTTGAAATCAACAAACTGAAGAGAGAGTTCGAAACGCGCGACATTAACGAAGAGAGTAAGAAGGAGTATGCCAAAAGGCTCTCTGATATCAAAGGTGCCAAAGGTACGCCAACGGTTATTATTAAAGCAGCCGATGATGCGAACTTTGACAATATGATAAAAGTTCTGGACGAGATGAACATTTGTGGCATCGGTAAATATGTGATTGATAACTTTACGGACGTAGACAAGGCTCTTCTTACCCCTAAGGGAGTTACGTTTGCGCAGTAATAATATAAGCAAAGTATATAAATATGTCTAAAATCGATTTAATTTCACGCGGATGGTGTGACATCGTGTTCGAGGGACGTAACAAAGATTACGGAGCTTATAGAATGCGCTCACGTGCCGGACGTCGCAATCTTTTCGCACTTCTCATGGTATTGGCACTGATTGCCGCTATTGGTTTGTTTGTGTTGGCCAAGACTGTTGTAAGCAATCTGACCAAAAACGAAGACCTTGGAGGCGAGCAGGTTACTGAACTTTCTCAGCTTAAGAAAGAAGAGCCAAAGAAAGAAGAGAAGAAAGAGATTGAAGTCAAGTACGAAGAACCTAAAATGGAGAAAGTACAGGTTAAGCAATCTATTCAGTTTACTGTTCCTAAGATTGAAGATGATGCTTTGGTTGACGAAACTAAAGAAGTTAAGCGTCAAGACGAAGTGTCTAAGAGTACAATCTCCATTGCAGCCCAGGATTATGCCGGAGACGGTAAGGGTGGTATCAATATCGACGACCTGAAGGATAACCAGCAGGCCGGTGGTACACAAGTTCCCAAAGAGGAAGAAATTACCGCCAACGAACTTGTGGAGCAACCCGCTGTTTATCCTGGTGGTGATGCTGCCATCTTGAAGTTTATTGCCGATAATCTGGTGTATCCCAGCATTGCTCAGGATCAGGGATTGCAAGGTACGGTTGTTCTGAAGTTCACAGTAGACAAGACCGGTTCGGTTTGTGATATTGTCATATCCAAGAGCCTTTCTCGTGAGTGTGACAAGGCTGCTGTGGAATGCGTTTCAAAACTCAAGCGCTTTACCCCCGCCCGTCAGCAAGGACATCCGGTACCCGTTAAGTACACGCTGCCTATCCGCTTCAGACTCAATTAATTTTACTTACGAACATCATGAGAACACTTTGGCTTTTAATTGCCGCAGTGTGCATCAGTCTAACCACTTCTTGTGGAAATCATCGGAAGCCTGCCGGTTGGCGGACTTCCGATGATGTGCATATTGCGATAGATGAAACTTTCAGGGACATAATGGAGGAAGAGGTTGAAACTTTCGGAAAAATCCATTTGGTTCCCAGTGTAAAACCGGTTTATTGCAGCGAAGATTCCGCTTTGCGCATGTTGGTTACCGACAGTGTACGCTGTTGCATTGTCACGCGTAAGCTCAATGACCGCGAAATGAAGGTTGTCAAGAGCCATAACTTAGGCGTTCGCCAGGCTCTCATTGCAACAGACGCGTTTGCTTTGATTGTTAATAAAAACAATCCTGACACTTTGCTTACGGTTGATGATATTCGTGACATTGTTTCCGGAAAAATTACACGTTGGGAACAGCTGACCTATTCTTCGGGAAAGAAGGGCGAGTTAAAACTGGTGTTTGATAATTCCGGTTCGAGTACAGTGCGTTACATGCGTGATTCCTTGTGTAACGGGCATGAACTCAAGGGAAATCTCTATGCTCAGGGGAGCAATAAAGCTGTCATTGAGGCTGTGAAGGAGAATGCCGATATTATTGGAGTGGTCGGTGCCAACTGGCTTAAGGCCAAGGGGGATGCTCCTATCAGTGACTTTGAGGAACTTGATGTGAAAGTGCTGAAAGTGGCGCGTAAGACCGAAAAGGATGTCATAGGATGGAAACCCTATCAGGTACGTATTGCCACGGGAGATTACCCTCTTATACGTTCTGTCTATGTTATCTTGACCGATCCGCGCGTGCGGAGCAATACCAAGACGTTCTTTTTCTTCCTTAAAGGACAGAAAGGACAAACCATCATCAATAATAGTTCACAAATGCTTACTATCATGCCTGTTCAAATTAAGGATGTGAGTGTCAGCGAATGAACTGTTGAAATGTTTTTAAGGGCAGCATATCTCTGTTAAAGATTGAGAGATATGCTGTTTTTTGTTCTGAAAAATCGCTCTTTACATTCGGATTTTTTCAGAAATAGAGTATGTTTTCTGCCAGACGGGAAGTGTTCTTGTTGACGAGGGAAGTTGTCGGGCGTGCATGGGCATTGATTTAATGATGTGTATTGATTTGTCCATTTTAAATGATAAGTTCTATTGTGTTTTAATTGTTGTCCGGCAAAAAAGAAATGTAGAGGAGGCTTTTGCCATCCGGTATATGGATGTTTGAAATGATTTTTTACAGAGTATCGTTGTCGGGTGAAAATATTTGATAGAAATTCGTGGATTGTTTGTTTCGTTAAAGGCCGTATTTATGACTTATCGGGAGTGGTTTGTTTGAAGAACTTTTATTAAAGATAAGCCTTTGCTTCGTGTAGAAGTTTCACTCCGTTGTTTTTTAGGGAAGTAATGTTTTGTGCTTGACTTTGTGCCGGACAGTGAAAAGAATATGGCTATGTAAAAATGAGATTTTTGGTCTGTTCCGAAAAATGGGGAGGATTTTGGAGGGCACATGAAACTCAGCAGAGCGTATGAGAGATGTTGTTTTCAAATGCTTTCGTATAGGGGTGGGTGTGGGATTATGGATAATGTCACCATAGACATTACAGGGCAAGTGTTTTTTTCTGTGCTTCAGGATTTTCTCCGGTTTATGAGAAATGAATAGTGCTATCTCTTCCTTTTTAGTATTAACATTTTTAACTTTCCGTTACATTTTAAAGTGTTAAAACATAGGTTGTAAGTATTGGGAATTGAAAAGTCCTTATTGGATT
>NZ_BEWW01000094.1 GCF_002933955.1 Prevotella sp. MGM2 | reverse complement strand
GTGTATTTTAACACAATTTGCTTTTGGGCGAAAAATGTTGTATCTTTGTAATAGCGGAGCGGGACTTTCCATGGGGAAATCCCGCTTTTTCAGTGTTTTCAGGCTATATTCCAGCTGTTTTCCGCCCTGTTTTTTCTGAAAATTCCCCGTATTGCAATTCAAATTCCAAGTATTCGTGTTAAAAATCCAATACGGACTTTTTAAAATCCATTACTTACAACCTATGTTTTAACACTCTGTAATGTAATGAAAGGTTAAAAATGTTAATCTCGTAGAAGCCGTTTTCTTGTATGGTGAGTATATATTCATTGAGCGGACTTATCTGCTTCTCCTACTGCCGTCACCAAAACACCGGACCTCATCGGACGGATGCGGTAAGGGAGCGGGAAGAAGCGGTAAAATATCCTTGTCTGTAATTTGTACGATATCACCCGGACGCATATCTATTTCGATAACACCTTCTCCTGTAAGCATTCTGCGAAAGGATACTGCTTTACCCGACAAGGTTTTCACCTGAACATTGTCCGTCGGTATCTCTGTCTGCAAGCGGCAAAGACCACCTTTCTCGCTTTCCACCCGTATGAGGCAAGTCTTGCCGGCACGTCGCGATGCACTGACTAAAAAAGCTCCCTGAGCGCGAAGTCCCGAGAAAGCAGCGTCCCGCCACAGCGACGGCATACCGTGAAACACGCGGATACGATTGCCCCAATCCTGCAAATAAAAATCGTGAAGCGTAGAAACTGCTGCCATCGGCGTTTCAAACACCGGACCAGTCTCGGCATAAAGCGTATTGGGTTTTACATACTTCTTCATGAAGGTTTTCATTTGATCCAAAGCCTCTTCTCCCTTACCCATACTCAACAGCATGGCAGCTTTTCCCGTGAGCGAATAGCCTTGGTTACCCTTCCAACGCTCTACGCTTTTTTCCACTAAATGGCGGTCGGATTCCTTCTCCCAATTTACCAGATAGTAGGGATAAATCATGAATAAATGAGAGTAGTGACGATGTGCGGTATTATCAAAACGATAAGTATCACTCACTTTATAGCCAGTAGCCGCATCGCAGGGATAATCCACCAGCCGCCGGCGGAAATCCTTCCAGTCGGTCAAGCGCGGATCATTGATATTGAAAACAGAATCGGTTTCGATGAGTGTATTCAGCGCCCAGCGCAAATTGGCCAAATCGTAATTGGCATTCGGACCTATGGGCTTGTCTACTGTATATTCCGGAGAAGCTGTCGGCGGCAAACCATATCTCCCATCCTGTTCCGTTCGGATATGAAAATATAAATTGACAGCGGCTTTCAACAACGGGAAAAGCTTCTTTTTAAGCCGTTTCGTTTCTCCATAGGCCTGACAATACTGATGATAATAGAACAGCAGCCACGTGAGGTTACCCACTTCATACTGATTGGTTGCAGCAAGTTCCGGACTGAGTGGCGCGTGAAAATCGTAAGAGGATGTGCGTCCTATACAAGCGGCATCAGTCCAAGTTTCCTGACCGGGAATATCGGTCACATTACGCCGTAAATTAACGGCATGGCGGTCAAGAGCGTCCCAAAGAGGACGCGACAGGAAACCAAGATTGGCCTTTGTCTGCCAGGAATACGTGAGCTGCAAATTCAAATTATTCCACACAGCCGGCCAAGGGGTATCCCATGAAGGCCAAACACCCTGCAAGTCAACAATCGGCGCGTCAGGACGAGCCGTCGAGGCGAATTTGTAATATTGAAGCCAGTAGAACGATTCCAGTTCGGTATCAGGAAAAGTGAGGAATGCGGCCTTGCGGTAAAAAGCGTGCCAATGTTCCTTATGAACAGTCTCGGCTCGTGCCGATGATTCTGAAAAGGCTTTCCTTATAACCGAACGGGCGGCACTCAAGGCTTTCCGTTCCGTTTTATCCTGGGCGACCGTAGCAATGATACGTCGCCGCAGTCCGTCCCGTTGTTCGCGCCATGCCACGACATACACACGGTTCACACGGGTAAAAGTCGTATCGGAAACTAATTTCTGCACTACGAAATGTGTCTCTCCCTCTTGACGGATTTCAGGGTGGGGATTTGATTTTCCCTCAGCGTTGACATAATCTTCGGGAGGACGGTTCCCGAACATCAAACGGGGACTGACCGCCTGAAGCGGTACAAAATTCCACACGTAGTCTGCTTCCTCACCGGTAGTTTCAGTTTCAAACACTACATAGTCCTCTTTAGCATGAACGTAGGTTCTGAACTTTACCGTGCCTTTGTCGGTGGTGAAAATTCCGTCGGTAATGGCATTGTAGATAGAGAGGCGCATGCTTTCCTTATTGACATTACCGCAGGTGGTTAGTGTAAAATAACCGATGGGCAGACGGGCCGAATTAAACAGGTTATAAGGCCGGCGCGTCTCGGTCACATCACTTCGTCCGATATTAAGACGGTAAACATTATCCTTCAACTTATACAGATTTGTACCCAAAAGCCCATTGCCCATGATGGCACCGGCATAATACCCTGTTTTCAAGGCATTGTCCGCACTTCTGCCAGGAGGATCGGCCGTCAGTTCGTTCCAATACATATCGTGTTGCGCCAAAAAATCCTCCCAATCTATATTAGCGGTAAGGGGATTTTGCCGCGGAGTAATCCTTTCTGCGTAAAGCATTTGTAAATCTGACAGAAGTGCCAGTAAAACAATAAAGGTGTTTCTCAACATATAGCGTCACAGGGTTATTAAAAAAAGTTGTTCGGAGGCCATAGGCTTCCGAACAACTTTATGATATTCTTATAAGATCTTATTGCTGCAGACCTTTCAGATAAGTGTCAATTTGCTTGGCAAACTGATTTTCAGGCTCAATGGCAAGAATCTGATCAGTGTAAGTGCGGGCATCCTGTGTCTGGTCTTTCTGTACAGCGTAGAAAGCCAAATAGCGCAGGGCCTGCAGCTGGGCACTTTCCACTCCTTCTTTTCCTTCCATCATTTTAAGTGCCTCTGCATAATATTGCTTGGGCGTATCCTCAGGTTTTGTTCCGTCAGTAATGTGCATGGCGGCACGAAGCAAGAGAGCCTGATAGGCATCGGGCTTCTTCTCGAGCATCTTCACACATACGGCGTCACCTGAAGCAACGTAAGCGGCTTTCTGTTCAGGTGTGAGGTCTGTTTGCTGTGCAGCGGCAAGATACTGACGTGCCAGACCATAAAGGTCCGTCAGATCCACATTGCCTTCACCCTTGGCTTTCAGAAAGCGTTCGTAGGTCTGTATACCTTTCTCAGTTTCCTTGTTGCTGCTGTAGAGGCCCGCCAGTTCCTTGATACCTGAAATTTTTGTCGAGTCTGTAGCAACGGCTTTCTCAAAGTAACTGATGGCAGAAGGGATATCTTCCAGTTCCTTCATGAGGTTTCCGGCATAGGCATAGTCGAGATAGAGATAAAAGCTATCGGGATATTCTTTGTTGACGATATAGCCAAGACTTTCTTTAGCCTTGGGCAGTTCATAGTTTTCTACGGCTGAGAACAAACGCATGCGTTTGAATACCATATCGTTCGGGTCAAGAGTCGCGTATTTGTCAACCAATTCGCCTACTTCTGCGAACTTCTGTGTGGCATAGAGCGACTGCAAGTAATTTTCAGCGGCACGAATGTCGGTTGAGTCATTGTTGGTTACGGCACCGAAATAGCTCTTATAACTTGAAACGGCTTTGTCAAACTCATCAAGATTATAATAAACATCACCAAGGTCGCGTTCTATCACATGGTTGTTAGGATCGACACGACGGATTTTTTCAAGATATTCGATGGCAACGTGCGGGTTTACGTTCTTATACACAAAAGCATTGCGCTTAAGGGCGGGAACATAAGTGGAATCGAGCGCCAAAACCTCTTCGTATTTCTGGCCGGCCATACCGTAATCCTTACGGTACATGCAGACTTCGCCGCTGAACATCAGGCCGGGGATATAGTCGGGAGCTATTTCATAGAGTTTTTTGGAGCACATGTCGGCACAGGGATAAACGTTTTTATCCAAGAAGAACTGACCTACGCTGAGCAAGTCTTCCTTGCTGTTCCTGATTTTGCGTATCAATTTGGTAAAGACTTTATTAGCCTCATCGGGGTCGGACAATTGCGTGTCGACTACTTGGTTGGCCATAGCGGCTAACTCTTCGTTCAGAGGCTTAACTTCATAGCCTGTCTGGGCCTGAATACCGTCGGCACCTACAAACAATAAGGCAGCCAAAGCGATGGAGCGAAACATTTTTTTCTTCATTACTTTTTATGTTGTTTATTTTATTGTCAGTAATATAATCCCATTCATACGGGGCATGAACTGTGCAAAATTAATAAATAATTCGAATACAGCCATCGGTTCTTCCTTTTTTTAGATATTTTGTAGTAAGGAAACAGGAAAAGCAATCTATTCCTGCAAAGTCTGTCACATTGACATTTAAGCGGTATCGGTCGTTTAAACATTTCTTGCTTTAGGCAGAAATAGGTGTTGTCTTTGTAATAGCGAAGCGGGGTGTTTCTTTAGAGATCCTCGCTTTTTGCGTGTTTTCAGGGATGAATTAATGATGAAACGCTCCTATTTTTCGCAGAAAAAGCATTACTTGGAATTCAAACTAGCCGTATTGGTGTTAATATTCCATATCGTATTTTTATGTCTCTACTACCTCAAACCTATTTTTAGTACTTCGGAATGTTGCTGAAGGTTGAATATGTTAACGTGAAATACCCGTTTCCGCCTCATATCAAGCCTCTCAGACCGATCAGATCTCAGCAAGCAAGAACTCCACAACCTTCAGATGTTTGGCAAGCACATGAAAGGCATAGGGCGAAACATCCAAAGACAGACAACTTTCCATGAAGGAAAATTGCCTGTAATGGTGAAACTCGCATACAGATATTAAATGTGTAAAAAGAAAAACCGATTTTCTAATGTTGTGAGTATAATTATCTTTTCTGTTATTCCTCTCAAGCTTTCACAGTGTCGGCTGGCACAACTGTATCATTCGATGCTACGTGAAAAACAGGTGTTTTTTGAGGTTCGGTGGGAGCTTGTGCCGTGTCGGCTGGGACCACAGTATCTGCCAAAGAAATATAGAGGGCCGGCGACTTCTCTGGCTCTACCGGGACCTTGGTCGTATCGGTTGGCACCACTGTGTCGTTAACCAAACCAGCTGCATTATTGTTACTCGTACCAGCAAAAGCGGCACCACCTACAAAAAGAGAAAACATGGCTGCTACGGCAGCGATTGCGAACTTTTTCATAATTGTCGTTGTTTGAAGTTATTGATTAAAATTGCTGTCTGTTTCTGCTTATTCTTAGCGCAAGTGATATGCCAAAACTGTTGTTGATTTATAAAATATTGAATATCAGCCTATAATAAGGATTGACCCGTATGCCTGTATTGGGGATTTTGGGGAAGGAGTGTGGAATAAATCCCCAAAAACGTGTGGATTTTAACATTGAGACTGTATCAGACAATCATAATCACTACTTATAGGTATTGTCTCGCTGATAAAATCCCTGTACCTTTGCATTCAAAATAAAAACATCAACTATTATCATGAAACTATCCGACTTGAAAAACGGTCAGACTACGTATGTTGCCAATATAACAGGGAGCCGGGCTTTCTGTCTGCGCCTGGAAGCGATGGGATTTGTTCCCGGCCAAGAGGTGACACGCCTGTACGCCGCTCTGCCGGGCAGCCCGATTGTTTTCGGTATGCTGGGCCAGAAAGTGGCGCTTCGCCGCAGCGAGGCACGCTGTATTACAGCTGCTCCCACTGCAGCCGAAGCCGAAGCAATAGCAGCCGCAGCACCTCCATTGCCCATGGCAGCCGTAACTCCCGCTCCTATAATGGCCGGCAAATGCAATGGTGTACATTGCACCGGTTGTACGGGATGCGGCCATACAACAAAGAAAGTATCCCATAGCCACAACCGGCCCGCCATGACCATAGCTTTGGTGGGCAATCCCAATTGTGGGAAAACAGCCTTTTTCAATGCTGCATGCGGCGGACATGAGCGCACGGGCAATTACGCCGGTGTCACGGTAAGCAGCGTAGAAGGACGCACTAACTATGACGGTCAATGCCTGCGAATTGTTGATCTTCCAGGCACCTACTCTCTGTCAGCTTTTAGTCCGGAGGAGGCCTTCGTAGCCAACGAACTGACCAAAGGCGAAGTAGACGTCATCATCAATGTACTCGACGTTACTAATCTGGAACGCAATCTCCTGCTCACGCTGCAACTTCAAAAAACCGGCATCCCTATAGTCGGGGCCCTCAATATGTACGATGAGCTGGAAAACAGTAACAGCCACATCAAACTTGACGAACTTTCAAAACGTTTGGGAATGCCTCTTATCCCCACCGTAGCCCGCAGTGGACGCGGCATTAACGACGCATTAGCAGCAGCGGTGGCCTTGAAAGAGCAGACAAGGCTAGCTGTCGGCAACCAACGGCAAATGTTCCAAACGGTTACGGAGAAAAATCCCCTCTCTCCTCATACACGCATACATAATCTCATTGAAGGGGTATACGAACTGCGAGAAAGCAAGGCGGCGCGTCTTTCGGAAAAGATAGACCGTATTTTCGCCCGTACATATTTATCCTACTTATGGTTTTTCGTCATAATGGGATTTATCTTCTACACCACGTTCGAGCTGGGAGCTTATCCAATGGAATGGATGGAGACTGGAGTGGAAGCCCTTTCGGCCTTCATTCGTTTTCATCTGGCCGAAGGGTGGCTGCGTGATTTGCTGGTGAACGGCATAGTAGGCGGCGTGGGGTGTGTCGTAGTTTTCTTGCCCAACATTCTGATTCTTTATTTTTTCATCTCCCTCCTCGAAGATTCTGGCTATCTGGCGCGTGCCGCCCTGTTGTCGGACTCTCTGCTGCGCCGTGTGGGGTTGCCTGGCAAATCGTTCATTCCCATACTGATGGGATTCGGGTGCAACGTGCCGGCCGTGATGGCTACCCGCACCATAGAGAGCCGTAAAAGCCGTCTGGTGACAATGATGACCCTTCCCTTCATGTCGTGTTCCGCCCGCCTGCCGGTTTACACAATTCTGGCCGGTGCCTTTTTTCCCGAACACGCGGCTCTCGTCATGTTGGCGCTCTACGCCTTTGGCATACTCGTGGCTTTCATGGCGGCAGCCGTGTTGAACCGCTTCTTCCACCGGGCTGAAGAGAGCCACTTCGTCATGGAAATGCCTCCCTATCGCTGTCCCATCTTACAGAACGTGGTGCGGCATACTTGGGAGAAAGGCCGGCAATATCTGCGCAAAATGGGAGGTATCATACTGATTGCCAGCATAGCTGTATGGGGTTTGGAATATTTTCCAAGAGCTGATGAAGCTGCGGCAACTCCATCCGAACAGCAGGAACAATCGTACCTCGGCAAGATAGGGCATGCTATTTCGCCCGCACTCGAACCGTTGGGGTATGACTGGCGGATGGGAGTTGGCATACTTTCGGGTATTGGTGCGAAAGAGTTGATGGTAAGTACCTTAGGAGTTCTTTATAATGCTCCGGAAGGTGCAGACGGTGAACCGGATGATGCTTCCCTAAGAACTACTATCCGCCATTCCGGCACCACACCTGCGACAGCTTTGAGCTATCTGGTGTTCGCTTTGCTCTATTTTCCCTGCCTTGCCACCATTGCTGCCATAAAAGGCGAAAGCGGTCAATGGAAATACGCCATTTTCACGGCAGTCTATACTACGGCTGTTGCCTACGTCATGGCGTGGCTGACCTATCGAGTGGGCTTGCTGTTTTTTTGAGAACGGAATATCATAAACCAAACCTTTATTCAAAAAAAATCTCAGCAATCCATTTTAACACTATTTGCTTTTGAGCAAAAAATATCGTATATTTGTAATAGCTAAGCGGGGCTTTCCATGAGGAAGTCCCGCTTTTTCAGTAGTTTTAGCGCCTTTCCAGCCCTGTTTTCTCCGTATTTTTTTCTGAAATTCCCCGTATTGCAGTTGAAATTCCAAGTATTGGTGTTAAAAATCCAATAAGGACTTTTCAATTCCCAATACTTACAACCTATGTTTTAACACTTT
>NZ_BEWW01000093.1 GCF_002933955.1 Prevotella sp. MGM2 | reverse complement strand
GTCTATTTCAGTGCCGACAGTTTCCTTAACCATTCCGCCGTCAATCCTGCTTTCAGCATTTTCTCCTCACTTTTCAAGACAAAGGACTTTGCGCGGCAACACGACTATTATTCAGAAGAAGATCGCGCCCGTATTTTCGATACTTTGGGCTACGGGCAAACAGCCGCCGAACCCGATACATTGCTCACCACCTCCCGTCCCAACGTACTTGTCATACTGCTGGAAGGGCTTGGGGGGACGCTGGTCAGTGCCGTAGACACAGCCGCCAACGCGGCCATTACGCCCCATGTGAACCGGCTGGCGCGCGAAGGTATTTTCTTCTCGCGCTGTTATGCCAACTCCTTTCGTACTGACCGCGGCACGCTTTGTGCGCTGAGCGGCTACCCTTCATTTCCCGATGTGAGTGTGATGAAACTGCCCGCCAAGTGTGCGGCCCTGCCCTCCATTGCTGGTTCGTTGCGCCGGGCGGGCTATGCCACTTCGTTCCTCTACGGCGGCGACATCAACTTTACCAACACCAACGGCTATTTGCTTTCCACCGGCTACGAGCGCACTTTCGGCGAGGACGCCTTTACGCCGGCTGAGCGCGCCACACACAACTGGGGGGTGACCGACCATATTACTTTCGACCGCCTCTACCGGATGGTGACCGAGGCGCCTGTGGGCAAGCCCTGGCACATCGCCTTTCTCACCCTGGCCAGTCATGAGCCGTGGCAGGTGCCTTACGGGCGGATCAAGGGTGACGAGGTGGCCAACGCCTTTGCTTACCTCGACGACTGTCTCGGACGCTTCATTGCCCGTTTCAGACAAACGATGCAGTGGCGCAACACCCTTGTGGTCATTCTGCCCGACCATGGCAGCGGCTACCCGTCAGGACTGACCGATGACAATCCGCGCAAGAGCCATATACCGATGATATGGACCGGAGGTGCCGTGCGCCGCCCGCTGGTGGTGGACAAGATCTGTAATCAAAGCGACCTGCCGGCCACCCTGCTGGGAGCCATGGGACTGCCTCACGGTGATTTCCGCTTCAGCCGCAATGTGATGAGCCGTGCCTATAAACGGCCGTCGGCCGTGCACACTTGGAGTGAAGGCATCTTTTGGCTGGACGACACAGGCCTGACGGTCATCAATCTTCTGGCCGCTCCGCAGCGCGTCATGCTCGACACGCCCCGTCCTTCAGCCGCCCGCTCCGCTGCCGCCAACGCGTTTCTCCAGACGGCTTATGATGATTTAGGTGCATTGGGCAGTTGAGAGTTCCAATGGTTCCGGAA
>NZ_BEWW01000092.1 GCF_002933955.1 Prevotella sp. MGM2 | reverse complement strand
GAGCAGGGCCTGCGTCTTCATGAGGTCGGTATGCACTTTCGAGCCGTGCGTGAAAGGCCCCACACCAGCCTGAAAGGCTTCCTCGTTGCTTTCCACGATGAGCTGCCACCCGTGTTCGCGGGCATACCAGTCGCGGAACTGAAGCATTTCCTTGAATTTCCAACGGGAATCAATGTGCATCAGGGGGAAAGGGGGACGTCCGGGGGCGAAAGCCTTTTCAGCCAGCCTCACCATGACACTGCTGTCTTTGCCGATGCTGTAGAGCATGACAGGATTCTCGAACTCCGCGGCCACTTCGCGGATGATGTAAATGGACTCGGCTTCGAGTTCCTTGAGGTGGCTCAGACTATAATTTTCGGTCATATTGTCGTAGTTGTTGTCTGTTTGCTTAAACCGGCGCATCGGCCGGACAATGAGGGTATTTCGCGTTTGCCTGACAAAGTTATGGATTTTTCCCGACTGGCGCAAGCGCGACCGCCATTAGTTGCTGTTTTAGCAGCCGGCGCAAGGCCGCCGACGTTTCGCGCCGGCAAGGGGAGAGGAACCGGCAAAGGGCCGGCAGCCTGTTTTTCACGC
>NZ_BEWW01000091.1 GCF_002933955.1 Prevotella sp. MGM2 | reverse complement strand
TTAAAATGGCTGGATGCCGTTTTCAGACTGATTATTCACCAGCTGACTGTAACGGTTTCCCATGCCGTCCCTCGGCGTATCCCCTATCATAATTTTCAGCATAGTTTTTGGCATAAACCGCCCTTTCGCCTATCGTCGGGAAATTACTTGAAACGTTGTCCGGATTGGGCGACTTGGCTGCCACACCGTCATAATATCCGTCCCAATAGCCATCTTCTGCTCCGGCTTCGCCGGCCGGCCGTTTGTCGCGGCCAATGGAATCAGGCGGTGCTGCGGCAATGGTGTCGGGTGTGCTGATGATGTCACTTATCTCCGAGGCAATGGTAGTGTCGGGACGCGCTATGGCTCTGCTGTCGGAACTCAGGCTGTCGGCAGATACCGGCATTTCATCGCCACTGCCGTTTTTCAAGAATACGATAATGGCTACAACAGCGGTAATCGTCAGTAAAAACAGCAAGGCTCCGGTCTTATTAATAGTGTTCTTTGGCATAATCTTGTTGATTGGTTAATTGTTGCACAATGTCTGCTCTCTTCTTCTTTCTACCTTTGACGAAGCCGGGCCTTGTTGCCGGCATCGATACGCAGGAATATGAACAGCAGGATGGTAAAGCCCCACAATGACGAACCTCCGTAACTGAAAAAGGGCAAAGGAATGCCTATGACGGGCATGAGGCCCATGACCATCCCCACGTTGATGAGCAGGTGAAAAAAGAAGATACTCAAAACGCAGTAGCCGTAAACGCGGCCGAATTTGCTGATTTGGCGTTCGCTCAGATAGACGAGGCGCAGGATGAGTGTGAGAAAAAGCAGCAATACGGCAGCTGAGCCTATGAATCCCTGTTCCTCTCCCACCGTGCAGAAGATGAAGTCGGTATCTTGCTCAGGTACGTATTTCAACTTGGTTTGTGTTCCGTTGAGAAAGCCTTTGCCCTCCAGTCCGCCTGAGCCAATGGCTATTTTACTTTGATTCACGTTGTAACCCGATCCTGTAATGTTCTCCTCTATGCCCAAAAGAACGCGGACACGCACTTGCTGATGCGGTTCGAGCACATTGTTGAGCGCATAGTCGGCTGTATAGAGAAAAGCCGTGGAAAAGAGGGAGAAAAGGGCTATGAATGCGTACTTGCCTACACGTTCGCCCAACGCCTGCCAACCCAAGTAGACCGCCATACCCACGCATGAGGCTATCATGGCCCAGGCTACATCGAAGGCCATGACAAAACGTGAGAAAAGCAGCGAGCCGGCCGTCAGTATAACTCCCCAAAAGAACAGGCGGCGGGCATGTGGAGTCCGTGGCAGGTACACAGCCGTCAGCCCTACAGTGAAAATCTGTATGAGCACAAGTACGGTAAATTCGCCTACCGTGGCTGTAGTGAAAGGCATAGGAGTTACAGAAAAACGTATGCCTACAACAAAGTAAGCTACGGCAGCCGTTGCCGTAAAGAGGAAGCAGCCCGGCATGCCCTCGCGATAGAACATGAGGAAAAAGGCCATAAAAACGAGAGCCGACCCTGTTTCGCGCTGCAGAATGATGAGCAGCATGGGAAGGAGCACGATGCTGGCGGCTTTGAGGAAGTTGCGCATGTTGTTGAGCGCAAAACCATAGGCATTCATCATTTTTGCCACGGCCAATGCTGTGGCGCATTTGGCAAACTCAGCCGGCTGGAGGCTCACGGCTCCCAAACTTATCCATGACCTGGAACCTTTGATGTCTTTAGCTATGAACGGGGTGACAAGTAAGACAACGATGAGCAGCCAGTATACCAGATCGGCCAGAGAATCGAAATAACGGTCGTCTATCATGAGTAGAATAAAACCCAGTGCGAACGACAGCCCTATCCATACAAGCTGTTTGCCCGTGCGTGTACCCCAGCTCACAAAGTCGGTGTCGCCGATTTCATGACTGGCACCACAAATGCTCAACCAGCCGAAAGCCAGCAAAATAATATAGATGAGAATGACCATCCAATCTGCGGTAAAGATAGGATAACGGTTACTGTTATCTGACATAGTCGCCATATTTTATATGTCTGTGTTGAATGGCATCCGCTTTCTTCTCGGCTTCAGGAGAAAGTTTGCCGTTGACGTACTGCTCTATGATAAGGGCGCCGATGGGTACACCATAAACGGCACCGAAGCCTCCGTTTTCCACATAAGCCGCCACGGCTATTTTCGGATTGTCCTTCGGAGCAAATCCCATGAAGGCAGAGTGGTCATGACCGCGGTTTTGCGCCGTTCCCGTTTTGCCACAAACATCCAGCCCGGGAATATTGGCGGCATGGCATGTGCCGCTCACAACGGCGCGCCGCATCCCGTCAACGGCATAATCATACCATTTCCTATCTACCATAGTGTGCTTGGGGGTACGATACTTAGTGTCAATCCGGCTGCCCTGAATCTGGTGAACTATATGCGGCACGTAGTAATACCCTCTATTGGCAACAGTGGCGGCAAGGTTGGCAATCTGAAGCGGTGTAGCCGTAACTTCACCCTGGCCGATGGAAATGGAAATGACAGTAAGAGCATTCCACGCCTTGTTATAATGATCGTCATAATATTGGGCATTAGGAATCATCCCTCGCTTCTCGCCCGGCAAATCAATACCTAACTTATAACCGAACCCCATAGACACCAGATGATCCTTCCACCGCGTCATAGCTTCCTGAGTATCCTTGAAACGGCTACGGTCGTTGAACATGCGATAAAGGTTCCAACAGAAATAAGCGTTGCACGACGTTCCGATGGCCGGCACCAGATTGATGGGGGAGCTATGTCCGTGGCACCCCAAATGTAGCCCCTTATAATTGAAACCATGATGGCAGGGAAAAGCGATATCAGGAGTGATACAACCTTCCTGCAACCCCAACAGAGCCTGCGTAATTTTGAAAGTCGATCCCGGAGGATACATTCCCATTATAGCGCGGTTGAGCAAAGGCTTCATAGGATCTTTCTGAAGCATCAAATGATTTTTCCCACGACTACGGCCAACCATTTGACGAGGGTCATAACTGGGCGAGGAAGCCATGCAGAGAATTTCTCCCGTAGAGGGTTCTATGGCAACAATGGCCCCGAGTTTGCCCTCAAGGAGCCTTTCTGCCAAAGTCTGTAGTTCTGAATCGATGCTCAGCAGAATATCTTTTCCCGGAACCGGCTGTTTGTCGTATTTCCCGCCCTGATATCGTCCCTGTGTACGTCCGTGGGCATCGCGCAACATGATATGCATGCCTTTTTCACCGCGAAGTTCCTTTTCGTAGGAACGTTCTACTCCTAATTTACCAATGTAATCACCACTTTGATAATATTCGTCTTCCGCAATATCCTTATCATTCACTTCGCCAACATCGCCAAGAATATGAGCCGCTATTCCAGACATATAATGCCTTACGCCGCGTTTTTCTACGGAAAAGCCCTTGAAGCGGAAAAGCTTTTCGCGGAATAGAGAAAACTCCTCAGCCGGAATCTGGCTCATGAAAAGTTGCGGCGTATGCCGTGAATAATGTGGCTTACTCTTGATTTCTTTCATTTTCTCTACGTAAGTTTCCGGCGTGATGCCTACTGTACGGCAAAAGTCCAGAGTGTCTATTCCGCGCTGGTCGTTCATGACCACCATGATATTATAGGAAGCTTCGTTATATACGAGCAGTTGCCCCTTACGGTCAAAGATCAGGCCTCGTGAGGGATATTGTATGTCTTTTCGAAAGGCATTGGAGTCTGCGTTCTTTTTGTAGTCATCGCTCATTAGCTGAAGGGTGAACAGACGCAACAAATAAATGATGACCACCACGATGGCCACACCACAGATCACGAACTTTCGGTTTGAAAAGTTTAATTCGCCGGACATATATAATAAAGAATAAAAAAGTAATAAGGGCGCTGCAAACGGAATTTATTACTTGCGCTTCTTCGTCCTTATAAGTTCAAAACCTATTATCATCAGCATGGTCAGGGCGGTGCTGCCGCCTATGTTGATGAGTAATGTCTGCCACCGGATAAGGGTAAAAGTTTCTATCAGGAAGAACAAGGAGCAATGAATGAGTGTCAGCACGAAACTGAAACGCAGGAATCCGCCCCACTCCATTGACCGTATGGAAGGGAGGAGAGTTTCGTCTTCCGTGTCCTTAGGGCGGAAAGTGTTGAGCAAAGCCGGTGTCAAAAGTCCGCAAAAGCAGAGCACTGAGGTTGCCATTCCCGGCGTATTGGTAAAAGAGTCAATCAACAGACCCATTATGAAAGCCGACATAAGATAGAGCCAGCGTGGCGTGGTGGCCGGAAGTATCAAAAGGAAGTAGATGTAAGGCATTGGCGTGGCATATCCCATGATATGGATATGATTGAAAACCAATACTTGCAGTACTAACAACAGGAAAAACCAGCCGAGGCGTGAGAGGAAAGTTTGAAACATGGAAAGCGGGGGAACGTTGCGGTTGCTTCTGGATTCGGGTTTAAGCGGACACAGTTTTGATGCCGTGGCAGAATAAGGATATTTTCGTTCTAAATATCACTGAGAGCATTTAATTGACGGGCTGCCTGTGTGCGTAAAGTATCTATTTCGGCTTTGTAGGTTGTGGCTATGATGTTGACATCGCGCAGATTGGCAAAATCCGTTCCAAGATTGACGCGAAGTTTGTATGACTGCCCATCGGGGGAATTACCGATACCGGCAATACGTCCTACAAAAATTCCGGGAGGGAATACGGCAGAGTAACCGCTTGTTTCCACTACGTCGCCTTTTTGAATTTTTGCATAACGCGGGATATCATCAAGGTAAGCGGTCAGCATATTTTTACCATCCCATTGCAGATAACCGAAATAGCGTTGTCCGCGAATGCGGCAACTGATGCTCGACTTCCGGTTCGTTACGGGAATGACCAGTGAATAATGCGGTCCTGCCAGATAGACGATGCCCACGACGCCTCCACCGCCAACGACCCCCATTTCGGGCTGTATGCCATCATTCTTTCCACGGTTGATGACCAGATAGTTGCTGGCACGTGGGGCAGAGGAGTTTGACACGACCTCTGCCGGTACGATGCGATAGTCTTTGAGCAGTTCACTGACAGTCTGCCCGGTGTAAGAGGTGTCGCGTGTAGCGTTTTTCAAAGCTTCACGCAGTTTGTCGGCTTCAAGACTCAGCCGCAGGTTCTCATCCGTGAGCCGACGGTTAACCGTACGAAGGTTCAAGTAAGACGCAGCCTCTGAGTATAAACGGTTCACCTCAGCCACTACGGTATTGGCTGAGGTAAACCACACGCTACCCTGAAAACTGTTGAAGCGGAAGAGCATAAAAAAACTCACGGCTTCCAGCAGCAGAAAGAGCAGCACGTAGTAATATTTACGTATAAATTCGAGAAGAAAATACATTTATCGCTGTCGTTTTCTCTCGGCTTATCGCATAAGGAAAGTGTATTTTTCCACATTTTTAAGCGCGATTCCCGTTCCGCGGGCTACACAAAGCAATGGATCTTCGGCTACGTGGAAAGGTATGCCTATTTTGTCGGTCAGACGCTTGTCGAGTCCTCGCAAGAGGGCGCCGCCGCCGGTTATATATATACCGTT
>NZ_BEWW01000090.1 GCF_002933955.1 Prevotella sp. MGM2 | reverse complement strand
AAATTTAACACTTTTCTCAAAATTCATGCACCGTGTTTTCGGCTTGACCCAAAAGTATTCCAAAAAGTGAAATCAAAAATTAAAGCTATGGTATGCATTATTTAATGCAAAGTTCTGAAAATGGGTAGTGTACAGCTCTACTTCCATGTTTTCATCGAAAAGTTCCAAAGGGGTGCATCCTATTTTACCATGAGAGTTTTTGGGAAGCGCATCTCAATTTTAACACAATTTGCTTTCCTGTGGAAAATACAATATCTTTGTAACAGAGAATCGGGGCTCTCCACAGAGAAGTCCCGATTTTTCCATATTTTCAAGGCACTTTCACGCCATTTTTTGCCGTATTATTTCCTTAAATTCCCCGTATCGCAGTTGAAACTCCAAGTATTCGTGTTAAAATTCTAATACGGACTTTTCTATTCTCACTACTTTCAACCTATTCTTTAACACTTCGAAATGTTGCGGAAAGTTAAATATGTTAATTCCCAAAAGAACAAAACGGTCATACATGCCATCCACTCAGACTAACAACTATTAAAAAAACAATTGCCTGATGTCATTGATTCAACACACATCAGGCAATTATTCATTATCATTCCATATACAACGAAATGATGTTTCAAAAAAACGGCTGCAATGCCGGTTCAGTTTTCTCGCTGAACCACTGTATTATCAGAGCCAATATTTGATTTCCTCACCAAATAGACTGTCCAAAACTCCAACAAAGCGTACAGGATGAAGCCACTTCCTACAATGATAACGGGCAGACCGGGTACTATTGCCTCATTCTTAGCCAATATGACATACAGGCCGGCAGCCAGCTCCAAAGCGGGAACCAAATGATACAAACCGGAAAGACGAACACCACTCCGGTGAATCCGCCACAAAGAATAACTCTGTGTAGCCGCGGCCAACATCAACATACCGACAAGAATGTATATCATGGCTTCCTTAAACAAATCCGGCCAAATCAGCAATATCACCCCGAAAAGAATACTACCTGCAGCCACAAGCGGATAAAGCATAACACCACGGCCCTCTGAATCGCGACGGAAGAAACCGATAAGCGAAACCAAACCTGGAATGATGAACAGCAAACCGCCGACCATAATCATCCATCTGGCTATACTCTGAGAAAAAACAATAAGTGAAATTCCCACTAAAGAAACACAACAGGCACGGGCTATCACACTTTGAAGAAATCTTTTCATAATTAAACCTTCTCTTGTTATTACCTTGCCTTACCGGCGACCTATAGAATAATAATCAAACCCTATACGTTTCAATTCCTCCGGATCATAAATGTTACGTCCGTCAAAAATAATGGGAGCACGCATGGAGCGGCGCACCACTTCCCAAGACGGCAGACGGAACTGTTTCCATTCGGTCAAGAGGAGGAGTCCGTCTGCCCCCAAAACAGCATCATACATATCCTTGGCATAAACGATAGCATCGCCCAACCGGCGACGGCATTCGCCTATTGCAACAGGATCATACACACGTACCTCACAGCCGGCCTTCAGCAGACGGTCTATGGTCACCAACGAGGTAGCCTCACGCATATCATCGGTCTCAGCCTTAAAGGCCAATCCCCACAAAGCGATAGTCTTTCCCGAAAGTTGGCCTTGGTAATAGTTCCTTAACTTATCAAACAGGACGGACTTCTGCATCTCATTAACTTCCTCCACAGCTTTCAACACCCGCATAGAATAACCATTCTGCTCGGCCGTTTTGATTAGTGCCTTTACATCCTTAGGAAAGCATGACCCCCCATATCCACAGCCTGGATAAAGGAACTTTGAACCGATACGCGAATCCGATCCTATGCCTTTACGAACCATCGAAACATCCGCCCCGACCAGTTCGCAAAGATTAGCGATGTCATTCATGAAAGATATTCGCGTAGCCAACATGGAATTGGCGGCATACTTTATCATTTCAGCCGAAGGTATATCCGTAAAAATAACGCGGAAGTTATTGAGCATGAAAGGAGAATAAAGACGCGTCATGAGTTCTCGCGCACGACTGCTCTCTACTCCTACCACCACACGGTCAGGCGACATGAAATCCTTGACTGCGGCACCTTCTTTCAAAAACTCCGGATTGGAAGCCACGTCAAACTCTATATCAACTCCGCGCTTATCAAGCTCTTCCCTGATAGCGGCTTTCACTTTTTCAGCCGTACCGACAGGCACTGTACTCTTCGTCACGACAACAAGATAGTTTTCCATATTGGCTCCCACTTCATGCGCTACCGCCAATACATAGGAAAGATCTGCACTGCCATCTTCATCGGGAGGTGTGCCAACGGCGCAAAAAACGGCCTCTACGTCATTCAGACAATCAGAGAGGCGGGTAGTGAAGCGCAGGCGGCCTTCGCGATAATTGCGTACAACCATTTCTTCCAATCCCGGTTCGTAAATCGGTATTTGTCCTTGACGAAGATTCTCTATCTTTTCCCGGTCAATGTCAACACAAGTCACTTCAACGCCCATCTCAGCGAAACAAGCGCCAGAAACCAGTCCGACATATCCTGTACCTACTATTGCTATTTTCATTGGCTGTCATTTTTATACGGACAAAGCCGCTGGGAAGTCCTTTAATGAAAAAAGGGCAGTTGACAATTGGCGGCATATCATGATGCTGTCATAAGACAATTGTCAACTGCCGATTAATAAGAAATCGTCAGTTCTCTATCAAAGAGCTAACTTTAGTTCTGAGCCGGTGCCGGAGCATTCTGACTAGCAGCGGGAGCTTGAGTTGCCGCTGGCGCCGGAACTGTTTTCATGTCAATGGTTACGCTCTCATGTGATGTGCGAGGAAGGGCGAACACCGAGCAAATACTGAATACCACCAAAAGGGCGGCCAATGTCCATGTGGCCTTTTCTACCATATCTGTAGTTTTTCGCACACCCATAATCTGATTGGAAGAAGCGAAACTCGACGCAAGGCCACCGCCCTTAGATTCTTGAATGAGCACAATGAATGCCAAAAGTACGGCCACAACCACGGCCAAAATAACGAATACGCTATACATTTTCTTCTTTATTATGTTTTTTGTTTATAATCAACTTCTGCAAGAATCTTATCTGGTCTGCAAAGTAACGATTTTTTTTTGGATAATTCAAGTGTAACCGCTGTATAATTTCAACGGCTTTTTCATAACGTCCCTGTTTGATGTATATTTTCGCCAGAGTTTCGGTGAAATAATCCTCTTCGTCAGTTTCATCCGCCCCGTTGCCGTTCATCTCGGGAACGTATTGAGGTTTGTCCTGCAGGACGATACGCTCCGGCTTGTTCTCTATAAATCCGTCGATAAGCCGGTCACTCCGCTGCAAACGCGGTTCTGTTGCCGGGTGTTCTTTTTCCGGTTCTATATCATCCATCTGCAAAAGGAAGGCCATATAGTCAGTAGTGGCATCGGCAACAGTGAGTTTTCTGCGTGGTTGCGGCATATCATCGGCAGGTTTCCCGATATTGAGAAATTTATCGATGAGCGATGTTGTGCGGTCTCCGTCGGAAACCGCGCTTTCCTGATTTTTCTCTTCCTGACTGATGCGTATTTCATAGTTCATGCCTTCCACCATGTCGAAGAGTACCTTGCGATCGGGCACAAAAAGCGCCGCACGCCGCAGTTCCTCGCCGAATGAGGCGTCGTGGAGTATGAAAAGATTTTGCAGGAACAATATCCGTGCCGCCTGAAAACAAGGATAACGCGCTACGAGTTCTCGCAACTCGTAGAGGGTATCCTTGTTGAGTAGTTCGGGGTGTCCTATCAGTTCGGCTATTGCTGGGGACATGTTTAAATATTTCTTTTAGGGCCGGCCGTAGCCGTATTAGAATTACTTGCCGCACCCGCACCAGCGGACACGGACGGAAACCATCGCTACCAGTCGGCAACGGTGGCATTAAATATCTGGTCACAGAGGTCTCTGACCATTTCACTGACAAGTTGCTCCTGCACGCTAGCCAATTGCTGTTTGGCGTCATACTGCGAAGTGGCTGTAAACTTCCGCTCCCAGCTTTCGTTGGTTTTAGCATTGGTAAAGCGGATGTTAACGGTCATCCGGAGCTGAACCTGTGAGGAAAGTCCATCGGCGGAGATGGATTTATTGAACTGGTCGTAACCGATTATCTCGCCCGCTATGTGCAGATCGCCGCCACGTTTAACGAGTTTCAGCCGGGTTTGATTGGCATAAAGATCCTGAAGTTTGTTGTTGAACATCGCCTCCATCGGGGCCCAGCCATAGGGAGCGCGATTGGGCACATTGTCGATACGGATAGACTTTATGAGGTCATAATTGATCCGGGTACCGGTAAACTTATAGCTCACGCTGCATGCCGCAAAGGCCGCAAAGACCAAAAGACTGAGCGTCCGGCAGAATCCCCGCATGGCTTTACTCCATTTTTTCTTCAGGATGTTATTTTTATTCCAAACCATATTCTTTTATTTTCCGGTAGAGCGTACGTTCAGAAATGCCTAACTGTCCGGCAGCCAGGCGGCGGTTGCCGCCGTTACGCGTCAACGCGGCCAAGATGGACTGCCGCTCCACCTCTTCCAGTGAAACACCGGCAGGAGGCAATTCGGCGGTTTCGCTTTCTTTTATTTCCTCAGCCTCAAAAATGGGAGCTTCGTAACTGTCGGCTCCAAAACGTGAACCATCGGCTCCGAAGAGCGGCAAACCATTGGCCCCAGCCGGAGCATGCGACGCCGGATGTGAGGCCAGATTGTTTTCACGGATAATTTTTTTCAACTCACTCACGTCGCGCCGCAGGTCGAAGAGAATCTGATAAAGTATTTCGCGCTCGTTCTCAAAGCTGTGTTTGCCTGATGCCGGAGCTACGGCCACAACCTGATTGTGGCGGCGTTCTTCGGGCAGGTAGCGCTGCAGGATATCGGACGTAATGGCACGCACTTCGGAAGTGACCGACATGTTCTCAGCTACATTTTTGAGTTGCCTCACGTTGCCGGGCCAGGCATAGGCTACCAGCATTTTCTGAGCGGATTCATCAAGGCGCACAGGGGGCATTTTGTATTTTTCGCTCATTTCGAGAGCAAACTTGCGGAAGAGCAGGACAACATCATCGCCACGGCGGCGCAAAGGCGGCACGGATATGGAAACGGAATTGAGACGATAATAAAGGTCTTCGCGAAACTTGCCGTCAGCTATGGCCTTTTCCATATTAACGTTGGTGGCAGCCACAATACGCACATCGGTGCGGCGCACCTCACTGGCCCCCACGGGAATAAACTCTCCGGTTTCGAGTACGCGCAACAGGCGCGACTGGGTGGAAAGAGGCAACTCGCCTACTTCGTCGAGAAAGAGCGTTCCTCCGCCCGCCACGGCAAAATAACCTTCGCGCCGCTCCACAGCACCGGTGAAAGCGCCTTTCTCATGCCCGAAGAGTTCGGAGTCTATCGTTCCCTCAGGAATGGCACCACAGTTCACAGCCAGATATTTTTTTCCCTTGCGCAGACTGTGGTCATGTATGACACGCGGAAAAATCTCCTTGCCCACCCCGTTTTCGCCGGTAATGAGCACCGACAAATCCACCGGAGCAATCTTGAGAGCTATTTCCAAGGCACGGTTCAGGCCTTCATCGTTGCCCACGATGCCATAACGTTGTTTGATGCGTTGAAGTTCAGAAGTATCCATACCGAAAAAGCGAAACTTAGGGCAAAGTTACAAAAAAAACTGCAATATGCCGCCCAAACGCCGGCAGAGAGTTTGAAAAGCTCACGCCTTACCAGCCTTACAGCTAAGAACGCGCATTCCGTTGCCGGTTCTCACAAGAATGCACTCCGCTTATGATTTTAACACAATTTGCTTTCCCCCGGCAAACGTATTA
>NZ_BEWW01000089.1 GCF_002933955.1 Prevotella sp. MGM2 | reverse complement strand
GTGGAAACGGGGGTGCGTCTGCGATACCAGTATAAAGATCCTGAGACCGGAGAGGAGGAAGAAATACTCATTGAAAATACCGAAAGCCGCAAACAGCTTGAAAACCGCGAAAACGCCATGCGACTACTCCGCTCGCAGCTTTACGACCGTGAATTGCAGAAACGCAAGGCCGCGCAGGCAAAAATAGAGGCCGGTAAAAAGAAAATAGAATGGGGCAGCCAGATACGTAGCTATGTCTTTGACGACCGGCGGGTAAAAGACCACCGCACAGGCTTTCAGACGAGTGACGTGGGTGGGGTGATGGACGGTAAGATAGACGGTTTCATCAAAGCCTATCTCATGGAATTCTCCGAACAGGAAGAAAACAAATAATCAACGTACAGACGGGCAGACAGGCAGTCAAGAGGAAATAAAATCCACCTACAGACGCCTGCCGCTCGTTTTGGTTTGTTGGCGTATCAATGATTGTTTCCTTGAAATAAGCTGGCCATGCTGCTACTTGTAAAATTCTAAAATCTAAATCCAGTTATCATGAACAAGAAACACCAAGCCAAACTCAAAGCCCGTGCCGCCCGCGAGAAACGCCAGGCACGCCGTGTCATCAACGGCATTTTCATCGGTCTCATTCTGCTGATGGTTCTCTTCCTCATCGGCTATTATCTGCTCGCTGGATAAATGGCGCTCGAAATAGAACGTAAATTCCTGGTGACGGGCAACTACAAAACGTTTGCCACTTCAAGCAGACACATCGTGCAAGGATATATTTGCAGTGGGCAGGGGCGCACGGTACGCGTCCGTCTTCAGGACGACTGCGGTTATCTCACCATCAAGGGACCGTCAGCCGACGGCGGTCTTTCGCGTTACGAGTTCGAAAAGGAAATCACCCGCGAGGAGGCCCTGTCCCTTTTGCGCCTCTGCGAACCGGGGATCATCGACAAGATGCGCTGGCTCGTTCCTTCAGGTCGGCATGTCTTTGAGGTGGATGAGTTTTTCGGCGACAACGCCGGTCTTGTTGTAGCTGAAGTCGAACTTTCCTTCCCTGAAGAAACCTACGAACGTCCCTCTTTTCTAGGCCGAGAAGTAACTGGGGACCGCCGTTACTATAACTCTTC
>NZ_BEWW01000088.1 GCF_002933955.1 Prevotella sp. MGM2 | reverse complement strand
GGGAGGGAAGACCGCGGCCGCCTGGCTGGCCGATGCCGGAGATTTCAAGTTGTTCCGTCCGTCAGAGGCACATATCGCCGCTGTGCGCCAGTCGCTCTTCGACGATGTTGAACGCGTCTGCGCCACGGTGAGGGCTGTCAGCGTGGGCATCCTTGTGGCCGAAGAGAAAGGCCGCAAACTTGTTCCCCGTCACGAACTGGCTCTGAGCATCCAACTGGCCGGCGATGCCTTTCCTCGCGCAGAGCTGTCGCCGGACGAAGCGCTGGCCTATCTGCGCCGCGAAGTCCTGACCCTTCCGCCCGACGTGGCAAGGGGATATGTAGTGGCCACTTTTGAGGACCGTCCGCTGGGATTCCTGAACAATCTGGGTTCACGGGCCAACAACTTATACCCCTCAGAATGGCGCATACGCAAGCTCTGATCGTGCCGGCGAACAGACTCTTCCAAAATACATCCGCAATCCGGCTGTTATCGGCCGCAGATGATCCGGTTATTCAATAAAAAAACAAACGAAACCATCTTTTCACATGAAATACCTCGAATTTACTTTTACAACCACACCATCGGACGAAACAGTGCACGACATTCTGTCTGCCGTATTGGCGGATGTCGGCTTTGACAGTTTTGTTCATCCGGACGCCCTCGACTTGCCCCGCGTGGCGGAGACTGACGACCCCGAAGCGCCCGTTTTTGCCGAAGCCGCTACGGCAGGCCCTTTCAAGGCTTACATCAAACGTGACCTCTACGACTCCGGCATACTTGACGCTGCTCTGGCTGATTTTCCTCTGCCGGAGGTGAAAGTGGAATATGTCATGGCAGAGGCGGAAGACAAAAACTGGAACGAGGAATGGGAGAAGAATTATTTTCAGCCGCTGATGGTGGACGGCCGGTGTGTCATAGCGGGCACCTTTCACAAGGATGTGCCGCAGGCGGAGTTCAACATCACCATCAATCCGCAGATGTCTTTCGGTACGGGACATCACGCCACAACATCACAGATGATAAGCCGACTGCTTGAGGACGATATGACCGGACGGGAGGTGCTCGACATGGGATGTGGCACAAGCATTCTGGCCATCCTGGCGCGCATGCGCGGTGCGGCCCGCTGCGTGGCTGTCGACAACGACGAGTGGTGTGTGCGTAATTCGGAGGAAAACATCGCCCTCAATGGCGTAAGCGGTATCGAGGTATATTTGGGTGACGCCTCGACACTGGCGGACAAGGGACCTTTCGATGTCATCATAGCCAACATCAACCGCAATATCCTGCTGGCGGACTTACAGCATTACGTACCACGCATGAAAGCAGGCGGTATCATCTATATGAGCGGTTTCTATGTGGAAGATGTGGAAAAGATATGCACTGAAGCCGAACGGCTGGGGCTGCACTTTGAAAATGCCCGCGAACAAAACCGATGGGCCTGCGTGAAATTCAGTAAATAACAAACAGAACTTCCCGGCGCATAGCCGGGCATCACACACTTAAAAACGTTTATCCGTATGAGAAAAATTATTTTAGCCCTATTTTCATTCTGCCTGATATTGCCCATAGCGGCACAGCAGCAGAAAGCGGACGTGCGCTCTCACACCATTTTCGCATTTCCCGAATTTAAAGAAGCCAAAGTGCTGCAGCCCTTCGGACGGTTTACCAAGGCGAAAGCCAACATTCTCCTGAAAAACGGCGCGCTCTGCTTTATGCAGGAAGACAAAGTAATGCAGGCTTACACCCGCAACGTGCTGGGCGTAGAGTTTGACTCCATACAATACCGTAAAGTAGACGAAACGAAAATGGGACGCGTCGTGGCGCAAAAGAATCACGACTACCTGCTCTGCGTAACAACCATCAACATGGAAAAACTCAAGGCCGAAACCACCGGCGGCGACAACATGCAATTCCTTGACATGCCGGAAACGGGCGCTTTCTTCGAAATAGACGGCGGAGCTTTTGAGTTTGACAAAGGTTATCCGCTGCAAAACAAATATTACTTCAGCGTAAAAGGGCAAGTATTCCCGGCTAATGAAACCAACTTCAAGAAACACGTGAAACCCGACATGATGAAAGCCTTCAAGCGACTGATGAACGACCGTTACTGGAGCTGGAACGACCCTGCCTCGCTCACACAACTCTTCACTTATATAAAAGAATAACAACGGACTATGAAAAAAACACTCCTCACCTTGACCTTAATCTGCGTAATGGTCGGCGGACAGGCGCAACTTCCGACTACTGTCAGAAACGACTTTGCCGCCCGCAAAGCCGACCTGAAACTGGCCGGTGCAACCCAGCGCCTGAACCAGCTGGCTGTTGAGACCGAAGTCTACGATGCGCTGACATTCCTCTACGCTTACATGCCATGGCCCGATATGGCCGACTACACTGCCGATTACTACGCCACCCAAGCGGCCTGTGCCGTCCGCGCCCGACATGAGATGTCATGGGGAAAGAAGGTGCCCGACCGCGAATGGTACCATTTTGTCCTCCCGGTAAGAGTGAACAATGAAAATCTCGATACCTTCCGCACAGCGAAATACGAGGAACTGAAACGCCGCGTAGCCGGGAAAAGCATGAAGGAGGCCGTGCTCGAAGTGAATCATTGGTGCCATGAATACGTAACTTACAAACCGTCAGACGCCCGCACATCGTCACCTTTGGCCTCCATGCGTACCGCCACGGGACGCTGCGGCGAAGAATCAACCTTCACCGTGGCCGCCTTACGGGCTGTCGGGATTCCGGCCCGACAAGTCTACACGCCACGCTGGGCGCATACCGACGACAATCACGCTTGGGTGGAAGCCTGGGTGGACGGCGAATGGTATTTTCTCGGTGCCTGCGAGCCGGAACCTGTACTCAATTTGGGATGGTTCAACCAACCGGCCTCCCGGGGCATGCTCATGCACACAAAGGTATACGGCCGCTATGCCGGCGATGAGGATGTGATAAGCCGCACACCTTGCTATACCGAAATAAACGTGACTCGCAATTATGCTCCCGTAGCCCGTCAGGGCGTACTGGTATGCGATGAAGCCGGCCATCCTGTGTCAGACGCAAACATCGATTTCAAGATATACAACTATGCCGAACTCTATACCGTCCAGCAC
>NZ_BEWW01000087.1 GCF_002933955.1 Prevotella sp. MGM2 | reverse complement strand
AGACTGTAAATCTGCTGGCTTACGCCTTCGGTGGTTCGAATCCATCTTTGCCCACCCTCTATAATGTTTTTAAGAGGTATGCGGAAATAGCTCAGTTGATAGAGCACTAGCCTTCCAAGCTGGGGGTCGCGGGTTTGAGCCCCGTTTTCCGCTCAATGTTTGCTGTTATAGCTCAGCGGTAGAGCACTTCCTTGGTAAGGAAGAGGTCGTGAGTTCAAGTCTCACTAACAGCTCTGTTTTGTGAAGAACAAAAAACGAGATAATTCATTCATAATTTAATAATAAAGCTATGGCTAAAGAAAAATTTGAACGTACCAAACCGCACGTAAATATCGGTACTATTGGTCACGTTGACCACGGTAAGACGACCTTGACCGCAGCTATTACTACAGTTTTGGCTAAGGCTGGTTTTTCTGAATTGCGTTCTTTCGACTCTATCGATAACGCTCCTGAAGAAAAAGAACGTGGTATTACTATCAACACTTCTCACGTAGAGTATCAGACGGAATCTCGTCACTATGCTCACGTGGACTGCCCGGGTCACGCCGACTACGTTAAGAACATGGTTACTGGTGCTGCTCAGATGGATGGTGCTATCATTGTGGTTGCAGCTACTGATGGTCCTATGCCTCAGACTCGTGAGCATATTTTGCTCGCTCGTCAGGTGAATGTGCCTCGCTTGGTTGTGTTCTTGAATAAGTGTGACATGGTTGAGGACGAGGAAATGCTCGAACTCGTAGAAATGGAAATGCACGAATTGCTCGAACAGTATGACTTTGAAGAAGATACTCCTATTATCCGTGGTTCTGCTCTTGGTGCACTCAATGGAGTTGCTCGCTGGGAGGAATCTGTAATGGAGTTGATGGGTGCTGTTGATTCTTGGATCCAGGAACCTGTTCGCGATAAAGATAAACCTTTCTTGATGCCTGTTGAGGACGTATTCTCTATCACCGGTCGTGGTACTGTTGCTACCGGTCGTGTGGAAACTGGTGTCGTTAAGGTTGGTGATGAAGTTCAGATTCTCGGTCTTGGTGAAGATAAGAAATCAGTTGTTACTGGTGTGGAAATGTTCCGTAAACTTCTTGACGAAGGTGAAGCTGGTGATAACGTAGGTCTCCTTCTCCGTGGTATCGATAAGAATGAAATCAAGCGTGGTATGGTTATCACTCACCCGGGTGTAATTAAACCTCACCAGAAATTTAAAGCTTCTATCTATGTCTTGAAGAAAGAGGAAGGTGGTCGTCATACTCCGTTCGGTAACAAGTATCGTCCTCAGTTCTATCTTCGTACAATGGACTGCACCGGTGAAATTCATCTTCCTGAAGGCACTGAAATGGTAATGCCTGGCGATAATGTTGAAATCACTGTGGAACTTATCTACGCTGTAGCTTTGAATGTAGGTCTTCGCTTTGCTATTCGCGAAGGTGGTCGTACGGTAGGTTCTGGTCAGATTACTGAAATCCTTGACTAATATCTATTAGTTATAATATAGATCCTTACTATAGGTGAGGATCTATCCTACGGGAATAGCTCAGTTGGTAGAGCACTGGTCTCCAAAACCAGGTGTCGGGAGTTCGAGCCTCTCTTCCCGTGCTAATTTAAAGAGTAATGTTTAAGAGTATTATCACATATTGTAAGGATTCTTATCAAGAACTAGCTCATAGAACCACGTGGCCTACACGAAAGGAGCTTACTCACAGCGCAATTGTCGTTCTCGTTGCTTCCATTGTCATTGCGTTGGTCGTGTTTGCCGAAGATAAGGTTTTTTATACACTCATGCAGGCTATTTATCCTAATAGCTAAATTCTGATTGAAATGGCTGAAGTAGAAATGCAATGGTATGTTCTGCGCGCAGTGAGCGGCAAGGAAGCCAAAGTTAAAGAGTACATTGATGCTGAAATAAAAAATGGTCGTCTTGGCGGCCATGTTGCGCAGGTGCTGATTCCTACAGAACGAGTAGTGCAGATCCGTAATGGAAAACGTGTCGTAAAAGAACGTAATTATTTACCGGGATATGTATTGGTTGAAGCTCGTTTGGTGGGAGAAATAGCGCATGAGCTCCGCAGTACGCCTCAAGTACTTGGATTTTTAGGTGGACTTGACGATCCAACTCCTCTTCGTGCAAGCGAAGTCAATAGAATATTAGGTAAGGTGGATGAAATGCAGGAAGAAGCTATAGATGCTGTAATTCCTTTCACTGAAGGTGAGTCAGTAAAAGTAACTGAAGGTCCTTTTAGCGGTTTCTCAGGTGTTATCGAAAAAGTTGACAATGAGAAGAAGAAAGTGACCGTGACCGTAAAAGTCTTTGGACGTAGTACAGGTCTTGATCTTGGTTTTATGCAGATAGCGAAAGAGTAACGGATAATGTTACGTACCGGACTCTTTCAATATAATTCAAAGTAAAATATAAATTACAATGGCTAAAGAAGTTGCTGGATTAATCAAATTACAGATTAAAGGTGGCGCTGCAAATCCTTCTCCTCCCGTAGGTCCTGCTTTGGGTTCTAAGGGTATTAATATAATGGATTTCTGCAAGCAGTTCAATGCCAGAACCCAGGAGAAGGCAGGAAAGGTACTGCCAGTTGTTATTACTTATTATAATGACAAGTCTTTCTCTTTTATAGTAAAGACTCCTCCTGTTGCCATCCAATTGCTTGAAGCAGCTAAAAAGAAGAGTGGTTCCGCTCAGCCTAACCGTAGCAAGATTGCCGAGATTACTTGGGATCAGGTAAAGGCTATCGCTGAAGATAAAATGCCTGACCTTAACTGTTTTACAGTAGAGGCAGCTATGAAACTTGTTGCAGGAACTGCTCGCAGTATGGGTATCACAATTAAGGGAGACTTCCCGGGTGAATAATTTAACTTCAATTTTTGAACAATGAGTAAACTGACAAAAAATCAGAAGTTGGTCGCTGACAAGATTGAAGCAGGGAAGGCTTATACCTTGAAAGAGGCATCTGCTTTGGTAAAGGAAATTACCACTACCAAGTTTGACGCTTCTCTTGATATCGACGTACGTTTGGGCGTTGATCCGCGTAAGGCTAATCAGATGGTACGTGGTGTGGTTTCACTACCCAATGGTACTGGTAAGGCTGTTCGCGTGCTTTGTCTCTGTACGCCAGATGCTGAAGCTGCTGCTAAAGAAGCGGGCGCTGACTATGTAGGTCTCGATGAGTATATCGAGAAAATTAAAGGTGGTTGGACTGATGTTGATGTGATTATCACAATGCCTGCCATCATGGGTAAAATTGGTGCGTTGGGTCGTGTACTCGGTCCTCGTGGATTGATGCCTAATCCTAAAAGTGGTACTGTAACCATGGACGTAGCTAAGGCTGTCCGTGAAGTTAAGCAGGGTAAAATAGATTTCAAAGTTGATAAAACTGGTATTGTACATGCTTCTATCGGTAAAGTTTCTTTTACTCCGGAACAGATACTTGGCAATGCTAAGGAATTTATTGCAACTATTATAAAGTTGAAGCCTGCTGCAGCTAAAGGTACTTATATAAAGAGTATTTATCTTTCCTCTACAATGAGCAAGGGTATTAAGGTTGACCCCAAATCTGTTGAAGAAATTTAATTGTATTTGAATCATGAGAAAGGAAGATAAAGCTATTATCATCGAACAACTCGGTGAAAAATTGAAAGAATATGCCCACTTCTATTTGGTTGATGTAACCGGAATGAATGCTGAGGCAACGAGCAGTTTGCGTAGAAAGTGTTTCGGTGCGGAAATAAAGATGGTTGTTGTTAAGAACACCCTTTTGCACAAAGCATTTGAAGCTGCTGAAATCGACTATTCTCCCCTGTATGGTAGCCTTAAAGGTACGACTGCAGTGTTTTTCTGCAATGTAGCCAATGCTCCTGCAAAACTTTTGAAAGAAGAAGGCAAGAGTGGTATTCCAGCCTTGAAAGCTGCTTATGCAGAAGAAGGTTTCTATGTAGGTGCAGATAATTTGGATACATTATGTGCAATAAAGAGCAAGACCGAACTTATTGCAGAGGTCGTATCTCTGTTGCAATCTCCTGCAAAGAATGTTATTTCTGCATTGCAGTCGGGTGGCCAAACTATTCACGGTGTGCTTAAAACATTAGGTGAGCGTCCTGAATAATCGAATTTCTGAAAAAATAAATTGAAAAAATAAACAAAATAATTTTAAGAAAATGGCAGATATTAAAGCTATTGCTGAAGAATTGGTAAATTTGACAGTAAAAGAAGTAAATGAGTTGGCAACTATCCTGAAGGATGAGTATGGTATTGAACCTGCTGCTGCAGCTGTTGCTGTTGCTGCTGGTCCTGCTGCAGGTGGTGCTGCCGCTGTTGAGGAAAAAACTGCTTTTGATGTAGTTCTTAAGAATGCAGGTGCAGCTAAACTTCAGGTTGTGAAGGCTGTTAAGGAAGCTTGCGGTCTTGGTTTGAAAGAAGCTAAGGATCTCGTAGACGGCGCTCCTAGCAAACTGAAAGAAGGTGTTGCTAAAGAAGAAGCTGAAGCACTGAAGAAAGCTCTTGAAGAAGCTGGTGCTGAAGTAGAAATCGCTTAATAGTAAAAATCCCTGTTAAGGGTTGGTTAAGAATCCTCTGGTAGAGGGTTCTTAACCTTTTTGTGTCTATAAAATAAGTATTACCATATAATACAACGAATGGCTTCCCGAGTAATCAATAAACGTGTAAACTTTGCATCAGTTAAAAATCCGATGCCTTATCCGGATTTTTTGGATGTACAGTTAAAGTCTTTCAAGGATTTCTTGCAGCTCGATACTCCTTCGGAATTGCGTAAGAATGACGGTCTGTATAAAGTTTTTGCTGAGAATTTTCCTATTGCTGACACTCGCAATAACTTTGTACTAGAATTTCTCGATTATTATATAGATCCTCCTCGTTACAGCATTGATGAATGTCTGGAGCGCGGCTTATCCTATAGTGTTCCTTTGAAGGCTAAGCTTAAGCTCTACTGTACGGATCCTGATCATGAGGATTTTGATACGGTGGTGCAGGATGTGTTCCTTGGTCCTATTCCTTATATGACCGAAAACGGAACTTTTATCATCAATGGTGCGGAGCGTGTTGTGGTTTCTCAGTTGCATCGTTCTCCTGGTGTATTTTTTGGTTCCAGTATTCATGCTAATGGAACCCAACTTTATTCGGCGCGTATCATTCCTTTTAAGGGATCATGGATTGAGTTTGCTACGGATATTAATAATGTCATGTATGCATATATCGATCGTAAGAAGAAATTGCCCGTAACCACCTTGCTTCGTGCTATAGGTTTTGAGAACGACAAGGACATCTTGCAGATTTTTGATCTTGCCGAAGAAGTAAAGGTAAGCAAAGCTACTTTGAAGAAAATGATCGGCCGTAAACTTGCCGCTCGTGTTCTGAAAAGTTGGGTAGAAGATTTTGTTGATGAAGATACGGGTGAAGTTGTATCTATAGAGCGTAATGAAGTTATTTTAGATCGCGAAACGATACTTGAGGCTGAACATCTTGAAGATATTATTGATAGTGGTGCCCAATCTATCCTTGTCCACCATAAAGAAGTAGCGTCTTCAGATTATTCTATCATTTTTAATACCCTTCAGAAAGATCCTTGTAACTCGGAGAAAGAGGCAGTACTTTTCATTTATCGCCAGTTGCGTAATGCAGATCCTGCTGATGATACCAGTGCTCGTGAAGTCATAAATAATTTGTTCTTTTCGGAGAAACGTTATGATTTGGGCGAGGTAGGTCGTTATCGGATAAACAAGAAACTTGGTCTTTCTACAGATATGGATGTACGAGTTCTTACTCGTGAAGATATTATTGAGATTATCAAATATCTTGTTGAACTAATAAACTCTAAGGCTACCGTTGATGATATTGACCATTTGAGTAACCGCAGGGTTCGTACTGTTGGTGAACAACTCTCCAATCAGTTTGCAATAGGTTTGGCTCGAATGAGCCGTACTATTCGTGAACGCATGAATGTGCGTGACAATGAGGTGTTTACTCCTACTGATTTGATTAATGCAAAGACGATTTCGAGCGTTATTAATTCTTTCTTTGGAACGAATGCCTTATCTCAGTTTATGGATCAGACCAACCCGTTGGCTGAAGTAACTCATAAGCGTCGTCTTTCTGCTCTTGGTCCTGGCGGTTTGTCTCGTGAGCGTGCAGGTTTCGAAGTTCGTGACGTACACTATACCCATTATGGACGTCTTTGTCCTATCGAGTCGCCTGAAGGCCCCAACATCGGTCTTATTTCTTCACTTTGTGTTTATGCAAAAATAAATGAGCTTGGTTTCATTGAGACGCCGTATCGCAAGGTTGAAGGTTCTATGGTAAATCTCGATAACGATAATGTTGTTTATCTTTCTGCAGAGGAAGAGGAGGGCAAGATTATCGGCCAAGGAAATGCGCCTTTGAATGATGATGGTTCCTTTATCCGTGATCGGGTAAAATGTCGCCAAGATGCCGATTATCCTGTTGTTCCTCCTGCACAAGTTGAGTTGATGGACGTTGCGCCTCAGCAAATCGCCTCAATAGCCGCTTCTCTTATTCCTTTCTTGGAACACGATGATGCTCACCGTGCTTTGATGGGATCTAACATGATGCGCCAGGCAGTTCCTCTTATCCGCAGCGAAGCTCCGATTGTCGGTACAGGTATCGAAAAACAAGTCTGCGAAGATTCTCGCACGATGATTATAGCAGAAGGTGAAGGTGTTATAGACTTTGTTGATGCAACGAAGATTGTAATAACCTATGACCGCACGGAAGATGAGGATTTTGTTAGCTTTGAATCGGCTACCAAAACTTATAATATTCCTAAGTTCCGCCGTACCAATCAGAATATGACAATAGACCTTCGTCCTATTTGCGACAAGGGTCAGCGTGTAAAGAAAGGTGATATTCTTACGGAGGGTTATGCAACCGAAAACGGTGAGTTGGCTTTAGGACGTAACCTGCTTGTGGCTTATATGCCATGGAAGGGTTATAACTATGAGGATGCCATTGTTCTGAACGAACGTATTGTCCGCGAAGATATTCTGACTTCTGTCCATGTGGATGAATTCTCTCTTGAAGTGCGTGAAACCAAACGTGGTTTAGAGGAATTGACCAATGACATACCCAATGTCAGTGAAGATGCCACCAAGGATTTGGATGATAATGGTATTATCCGTATTGGTGCCCGCGTCAATCCTGGTGACATCATGATTGGTAAGATCACTCCCAAAGGAGAGAGTGACCCCACTCCCGAAGAGAAGTTGCTTCGTGCCATTTTTGGAGATAAGGCAGGCGATGTGAAGGACGCTTCTTTGAAAGCCAATCCCTCACTTTCCGGTGTGGTTATCAACCGCCGCCTTTTTGCCAAAGCCATGAAAACCCGTACTTCCAAGGCTTCTGATAAGGTAAAGCTGCAGAAGTTGGACGATGATTTTGCAAAGGATGCCGCCGACCTCAAAGAAATAATGATTGAAAAACTTTGGACGTTGGTAAAAGATCAGGTGTCTCTTGGAGTAAGAGATAACATCGGCACAGAAGTTATAGCTAAAGGCAGTAAGTTTGCCAAGGGGCATTTGAGCGGTATGGATTTCTCTTCCGTACAACTTAGCGACTGGACTTCCGATGATCATACAAATGAACTCATTCGTCAGCTGGTCATTAATTATCTGAAGAAGTATAATGTCATGGATGCCGTTCTTAAGCGTCAGAAGTTTGCCATAACCATTGGTGACGAACTTCCTTCAGGCATCATCCAGATGGCTAAAGTGTATATTGCCAAGAAACGCAAGATCGGTGTCGGTGACAAGATGGCCGGTCGTCACGGAAACAAAGGTATCGTCTCCAAGATTGTCCGTCAGGAAGATATGCCGTTCCTCGAAGACGGAACACCGGTAGATATTGTACTCAATCCGTTAGGTGTGCCTTCCCGTATGAACCTCGGTCAGATCTTCGAAGCTGTTTTGGGAGCTGCGGGACGAAAATTAGGTGTTAAATTTGCCACACCGATTTTCGATGGCGCTAAACTTGAAGACCTTTGCGAATGGACAGACAAGGCCGGCCTTCCCCGTTACTGCTCTACTCAGCTGTATGATGGAGGCACCGGTGAGGCCTTTGACCAGAAAGCAACTGTAGGTGTCACTTATATGCTCAAGCTTGGCCACATGGTTGAGGACAAGATGCATGCCCGTTCCATTGGTCCGTACTCACTCATTACGCAACAGCCTCTTGGAGGTAAGGCACAGTTTGGTGGACAGCGTTTCGGAGAGATGGAAGTTTGGGCCATTGAGGCATTTGGAGCTTCTCATGTCCTTCAGGAAATCCTGACAATTAAGTCCGATGATGTCGTTGGCCGTTCCAAGGCTTATGAAGCCATCGTCAAGGGCGATCCCATGCCTACACCTGGCATCCCCGAGTCACTTAATGTATTGCTGCATGAATTGCGTGGTTTGGGCTTAAACATCTCTCTCGAATAAAATAGTAACTCTTTACAACTAATAGTTTAAAAAAACATGGCATTTAAAAGAGAAAACAAGATAAAGAGTAACTTTACGAAGATTACCATAGGCTTGGCCTCTCCTGAGGAAATTCAGGCAAATTCGTATGGTGAGGTCCTCAAACCGGAGACCATTAATTATCGTACGTATAAGCCTGAGCGTGATGGTCTCTTCTGCGAACGCATTTTTGGTCCTACCAAGGATTACGAGTGTCATTGTGGAAAATATAAGCGCATCCGTTATAAAGGTATTGTCTGCGACCGTTGCGGTGTTGAAGTTACCGAAAAGAAAGTGCGTCGTGAACGTGCAGGCCACATTCAGCTAGTTGTGCCCGTTGCGCATATATGGTATTTCCGTTCGCTGCCCAATAAGATGGGATATCTGCTCGGAATTCCGACCAAGAAACTTGATACTATTATTTATTATGAGCGTTATGTAGTTATTCAGCCCGGTGTGTTGGCAGACGAAGTTTCCGTTAACGACCTTCTGACCGAGGATGAATATTTCGATCTGCTCAAGAAACTCCCCAAAGACAACCAATATCTGGAAGACGGCGATCCGAATAAGTTTATCGCCAAGATGGGAGCGGAAGCCGTTTACGACCTTCTCACCCGCATTAATCTTGATGAGTTGTCATACGAACTCCGCGACCGTGCCAATTCCGACACCAGCGTTCAGCGCAAGAACGAAGCTCTCAAGCGTCTTCAGGTCGTAGAGGCATTCCGCACCAGCAAGGAGCGTAACCGTCCTGAATGGATGATTATGAAAATCATTCCGGTCACTCCTCCCGATCTGCGTCCTCTGGTGGCACTTGACGGTGGTCGTTTCGCTACCTCCGACCTTAATGATCTTTATCGTCGTGTGCTTATCCGTAACAACCGTCTCAAGCGTTTGCTCGAGATTAAGGCCCCTGACGTCATTCTGCGTAATGAGAAGCGTATGCTTCAGGAAGCCGTCGACAGCCTTTTCGATAACTCCCGCAAGAGCAGTGCTGTGAAGAGCGACAGCAACCGTCCTCTCAAGTCCCTTTCCGACTATCTCAAAGGTAAGCAAGGACGTTTCCGCCAGAATCTTCTCGGTAAGCGTGTCGATTATTCCGCACGTTCTGTAATCGTTGTTGGTCCGGAACTGAAAATGGGTGAGTGCGGTCTGCCCAAGCTTATGGCCGCCGAACTTTATAAGCCGTTTATTATTCGCAAACTCATCGAGCGCGGTATTGTCAAAACGGTTAAGAGTGCCAAGAAGATTGTAGACCGTCGTGAACCGGTCATCTGGGATATCCTTGAATATGTCATGAAAGGACATCCGGTGCTCCTCAACCGTGCACCGACCCTTCACCGACTGGGTATTCAGGCATTCCAGCCTAAAATGATTGAAGGAAAAGCCATCCAGCTCCATCCGCTGGCATGTACAGCCTTCAATGCCGACTTCGACGGCGACCAAATGGCTGTGCATCTTCCCTTAGGCAACGATGCCATTCTCGAAGCCCAGATGCTGATGCTTCAGAGCCACAACATCCTCAATCCGGCTAATGGTGCGCCTATCACCGTTCCTTCACAGGACATGGTGCTCGGTCTTTATTATATCACCAAGCTCCGTCCCGGAGCTCTCGGCGCCGGCCTCACATTCTATGGTCCGGAGGAAGCTATCGTAGCTTTCAACGAGAAACGCGTCGATGTTCACGCCCCGGTCAAGGTGCTTGTCGACGACGTTGATGAAAACGGCGTTCCGTTCCGCCAGCTGGTCGAAACCTCCGTCGGCCGCGTGATAGTCAATGAGATAATTCCTGTGGAATGCGGTTTTATCAATACCATAATTTCCAAGAAATCGCTCCGCGACATCATTACCAAAGTCATCAAGACGGTAGGTATGGCTCGTGCTTGCGAATTCCTCGATGGCATCAAGAATCTTGGCTATCGCAAAGCCTATGAAGGCGGTTTGTCGTTCAACCTTGACGACATCATCATCCCTCAGGAAAAAGTGGAAATCGTGAAGCGCGGTAATGATGAAATCGACCAGATCACGATGAACTATAATATGGGTTTCATCACCGACAACGAACGTTACAATCAGGTTATTGATACTTGGACCCATGTCAATACCGACCTTAAGAAGACCCTCATGAAGCAGATGACTGAAGCCGACCAAGGTTTCAACGCCGTGTTCATGATGCTTGATTCCGGTGCCCGTGGTTCTGCCGATCAGATTGCCCAGCTCGCCGGTATGCGTGGTCTTATGGCCAAGCCTCAGAAAGCTGGTGCCGAGGGTGCACAGATTATTGAAAACCCGATTCTTTCAAACTTTAAGGAAGGTATGTCCGTGCTGGAGTACTTCATCTCCACCCACGGTGCCCGTAAGGGTCTTGCTGATACCGCCCTTAAGACGGCCGACGCCGGTTATCTGACGCGCCGTTTGGTGGATGTCTCTCACGATGTCATCATTTCCGAGGAAGATTGCGGTACACTCCGCGGTCTTGTCTGCACCGCCCTTAAGGATGGCGATGAAGTCATTTCTTCTCTTAGCGAGCGCATTCTCGGACGTGTGTCTGTTCATGACATCATCCATCCCACTACCGGCCAGCTCATCATTGCAGCCGGTGAGGAAATCACCGAGCCTGTGGCCGCCGAAATTGAAGCCTCTCCTATTGAGAGTGTTGAAATTCGTTCCGTCCTCACTTGTGAGAGCAAGCATGGCGTCTGCATGAAGTGTTATGGCCGCAATCTGGCCACTAGCCGCATGGTTCAGAAGGGTGAGGCCGTCGGTGTTATTGCCGCACAGTCCATCGGTGAGCCGGGTACACAGTTGACACTTCGTACTTTCCATGCCGGTGGTATCGCCTCCAATGCGGCCGCCAATGCCACTATTGTGGCCAAGAGCGACTGCCGCGTGGAATTTGATGAACTCCGTACAGTTGACGTCACCAATGAGGACGGCAGCGCCGGCAAGGTAGTGGTAGGCCGTTTGGCCGAAGTCCGTTTTGTCGATGAAAACACCGGTATCGTGCTTTCTTCCCAGAATGTACCCTATGGTTCACAGCTTTTTGTCAGTGAAGGAGACAAGGTGGAAAAAGGTACCGTCATTGCCAAGTGGGACCCCTTCAACGCCGTAATTGTTACCGAGCAGGATGGTATCATCCAGTTCGAAGACGTCAAGGAAGGTGTGTCTTTCCGTGTTGAAGAAGACGAAGCCACCGGTTTGCGTGAGCGCATCGTCATCGAGTCCAGAGAGAAAGGACGTGTTCCTTCAGGTCATATCGTTGATGAGAATGGTGAGCTTATCCGCACTTATAACTTCCCCATCAACGGCCACATTGTTGTTGAGGACGGTCAGAAACTCAAGGCCGGTGACATCCTTATCAAGATTCCCCGCGCCGTAGGCAAAGCCGGTGACATCACCGGTGGTCTGCCTCGTGTGACCGAGCTCTTCGAAGCCCGTAATCCGAGTAATCCCGCCGTTGTCAGCGAAATCGACGGAGAAATCTCCATGGGTAATGTCAAGCGTGGCCACCGTGAGGTTGTTGTTACCTCCAAACTTGGTGAGGTCAAGAAATATCTCGTTTCTCTCTCCAAGCAGATTCTTGTACAGGAAAACGACTATGTGCGTGCCGGTACGCCTCTTTCCGATGGTTCCATTACGCCCAACGATATTCTGGCCATCAAGGGTCCCACGGCTGTTCAGGAATACATCGTCAATGAAATTCAGGACGTATACCGCCTCCAGGGTGTGAAGATCAACGACAAGCACTTTGAAGTTATCGTACGCCAGATGATGCGTAAGGTACAGATTGACCAGCCCGGCGATACCCGCTTCCTTGAGCAGCAGATTGTGGACAAACTCGACTTTGCAGAAGAGAACGACCGCATCTGGGGCAAGAAGGTCGTTATTGATGCCGGTGACAGCGAAACGATGAAGAAGGGTATGATTGTGACGGCACGCAAGCTCCGTGATGAGAATTCACAGCTCAAGCGCCGCGACCTCAAGATCGTTCAGGTGCGCGATGCCAAGGCCGCTACTTCCACCCAGATTCTTCAGGGTATTACCCGCGCTGCTCTGCAGACGAAGAGTTTCATGTCGGCCGCATCCTTCCAGGAAACGACCAAGGTGCTCAACGAAGCAGCCATCAGCGGTAAGACTGACTATCTTGAGGGTATGAAGGAGAACGTTATCTGCGGCCACCTCATTCCCGCCGGTACCGGTTTGCGCGAGTTCAGCCGTATCGTGGTAGGTGATGCCGATGAGTATGAGCGTCTGCAACTTCAGAAAGAATCCGAAAAAGCTTGAAGCCAACATTCCGGGAGAGCTGTAGTATGATAAAGGTCTGCGGCTCTTCCCTCCATACAGGCTTTGAATAAGCCACTGTGGAATTGTGAAATAAACAAAGCGTAGTGAATCTGCCGACAAGGCGTTTGCTACGCTTTGTTTTGTTATGTGTGTCATTATTGTCCAGGACACGGCTCTCAGACGTTGTATGGCAGGCGTACACATCCGTAAGTAGCTTGTTTTCATATATGGAAAGCGCCTGCGGATGTGACCGGCCCTGGAGAGGGGCGAGAGGATGCGTAGGATAGCGGAAAGCGGGATTTTCGAATGAAATACGATTTTAACACAATTTGCTTTCCTCCGGAATTTTTATTATCTTTGTAATAGCGGAGCGGGATTTTCCATCAGGAAGTCCCGCTTTTTCAGTGATTTCAAGGTCTGTTTCAACGAAATCCAGCCGTATTTTTTTCATTAATTCCCCGTATTGGAGTTTAAACGGGTCAAGCCGAAA
>NZ_BEWW01000086.1 GCF_002933955.1 Prevotella sp. MGM2 | reverse complement strand
CATCAGTCCGCCCGCAAGCGTCATGGCAAGCGTGGCCATACCCCGTCGGCGCACCGGAGGCAGACTTTGCGGCCGCAGGCGGCGCAGCACGAAGAAAATAATGACGGAAAGGATGAGTACAGCCGCACAGACGGCGGCCACATAACCGCCCGACACGCTGGCGGCGGCACCCTTCGGCGAGTCGAGATAGGCCAGTACCGTACCGTCAAGTTTTATGCTCCAATAGCCGTAGAGGCAGCAATCGGCCACTAATATGACAGAAAGCAGGATCGAAACGACACCGATATAAAGCACATAGATCCCTGCGGACCAAATACGCAGGGGACTGGTCTCGCGGGGACGCACCCACACGGAGAATGACAGTGCAAGCCACAAGGGGGCGCTCAGGTAACCGGCCGTAGCAAGATCGAGCGGAAGGCCGTGCCAAAGCACCGACAAACAATCTGCCAAATCTATTTTGCGGCCTTCCGGAGTGTTCATGAGCATAAAAACGGGCTTGCTCATCAGAAATAGGCCGGTGACAGCGGCATAAAAAGCAAAGAGAAAACGTAAGCGGGAAGGATGTCTCATAACGTGAAAACTCAAAAAAAGCCCAACCGGCAATAGCGTTTCGCCGGTTGGGCATTGCGTTTATAATTGCTGCATGTCATTAAGCCGCTTGTAGTATCCTCCAAGGCTAAGAAGCTGCTCGTGCGTGCCGCGCTCAACGATACGGCCTTCATAAAGTACGCAAATTTCGTCGGCATTCTTTATGGTCGACAGGCGGTGGGCTATGGCTATGGTGGTACGCGTCTTCATGAGCCGTTCAAGAGCTTCCTGAACGAGGCGCTCGCTTTCTGTATCGAGGGCGGAAGTGGCCTCATCGAGAA
>NZ_BEWW01000085.1 GCF_002933955.1 Prevotella sp. MGM2 | reverse complement strand
CAAATTTAACACTTTTCTCAAAATTCATGCACCGTGTTTTCGGCTTGACCCCTTTATACTGACATTCGTGAAAGTGAATGCGGTTATCAAAGAGGTCACATGTGTCCGGCAGGAGATAACAAATGGTCATACAAAGCTCAGAAGGAAGCATTTTTAATGACCAACATCTGTCCTCAAAACGGAAATCTCAACCAACATGACTGGAAATATCTGGAAGAAGCTTGCCGTAATTGGGCTAACAAATATGGAAAAATCTATATTGTCGCAGGTCCTATATTTTATTCGAAAAACTACACAACCGTAGGTGAAAACAATGTTGCTGTTCCTGATGCTTTCTTCAAAGTCATACTCAGACTAGGAGTTAATTCTCATGACGCCAAAACCATCGGCTTCATTTATGAAAACAAACCGGGACATCATAATATGGATTATTATACCCATAGCGTTGACGATATAGAACAAATAACAGGTTTGGATTTCTTTTATCAACTTGACGACAATATAGAGAACAAAATCGAAAATATAAACGATTTCAGTTCATGGCGTTAAGACAAACCGTAATATCCTCATGATGCCTCTTTGTCATTTCTAAAATCATAGAAAATCATCATTCTTACGCTCAAATTGCGAATAGGCAAACCACTTTAGAGCATCAAATATCTACTTAATATTCTGTCAACCCAATCTATTATCTTTGCACGAGAAGCCTAAAAAATAATCAAAACAAGATACTTCATATGAAATACCCTGCTCTGATTATTTTTTTGATAATAAAATATGATCAAGTTTTTTACCTATACCGTATCCACTTCACCATCTCCTTAAGCGATGGTTTCTTTCCATACATAAGTATACCGACACGATAAATCTTAGCGCTCATCCACACAAAAAGCAATACGGTAGAAAAAAGAATACCAAGCGAAAGCAACTCTTGCCACCAAGGCACTCCAAAAGGAATACGCACCATCATGACAATAGGGGATGTAAGCGGGAAAATAGAAGCCCAAAAAGCTAAAGGGCCATCAGTATTTTCTATGCTATACATAGCGGCATAAAGACCGAATACCATAATCAGCACAACAGGCATGATGAATTGAGAGCTATCTTCCTGAGCGTTGACACTGGCACCGACAGCTGCAAAAAAAGAAGCATAAAGCAGATAGCCTCCAATAAAATAGAGCACGAACATAACACCCAACTCCGCAAAAGGCAGATTGGTGATTGCACTAACTATTTCGGCCGATTCAGAAGGCATATTCTGCATTTGTTGAGCAGCCACAGCCATAGTTGGATCATCCACCGGACTAGGAGCTACGCCAAATACTGCAGAGCAAACACTCAGAATTACGGCAAGCATCACTCCCCAGATTATCAACTGGACAAAACCTACAAGTGCCACACCTACAATCTTACCCATCATAAGTTGGAACGGTTTGACGCTTGAAACCATCAATTCTACAATACGATTAGTCTTTTCTTCCATCACACTTTGCATGACCACTCCACCATAAGTCATTACAAAAAAGTAAATAAGAAACGTAAAGATAAAGCCCGCTCCCATAGCGATGTACGTATTTGAGGCAGTTTCGTCCCCTGCGTCATTTTTCACCAGTGTCTTAATATCAAAGTCGGTTTGTATATCGTCTATGATTTTCTCAAGTTCGGGCACATTGTAGAGACTTAATTTATCCCTACGCACTTGATCGTTAAGCAAATTACGCGTATAGCCAAGTAAATCGGCCGACACGGCCTTACGGGCACAAATAGTAACCGATTTGGGATTTTCGACGAGATCAGCCGTTATGATAACCACTGCCTCTACTTCCGACTGATCACTATAGAATGATGCGCTGTCTGCCGGAGACACCTCAAACCGATAGCTCAAATCATTCTTAAACAGACCAGCATAACGCCCCGTCGCGTCTACGACTTTAACCGTTTTCTGATCGCTGTCCTTAATTGAAGCCAACCATACGGGAACAATGATAAGTCCTGCAAAAATGAAAGGCATCAAAAGAGTAAGTAGGACAAATGATTTTTTCTTGACACGGGTGGCAAACTCGCGCTGTATAATAATGAAAGTTTTACTCATGATATATTTATGTTATGATATTACTCGGTAGGAGCCGCCTCGCCAACGGTATTGATAAATATTTCCTGCATTGACGGCAAACGTTCACTAAAAGAACGCACTTCCACCTCAGTTGCTATAGCTTGTATTAGCGCTGAATTAGTCAGTTCGTCTGCCTTTTTCAACAAATAGGTAGTCAGTCCGCCTGCCTCATTTTTTTCCAATACATCATAAAACCCAGGACGTGAGGTAAGCGCACCGCCAACCACTTTCAATTCATAATGCCCTGTACGGAAATGTTCTTTTACTTCACCTACATTACCAGAAAGTACCAGTTTGGAACGATTGATAAGAGCTATTTCATCACAGACTTCCTCGACAGATGACATATTGTGTGTTGAAAAAATAACAGTATGGCCTTTATCACGCAAAGCCAGTATTTCACGCTTCAACATTTCGGCATTAACAGGATCGAAACCGGAAAAAGGTTCATCGAATATGAGCAAAGGAGGCTCGTGAAGCACTGTTATGATAAATTGCACTTTCTGTTGCATTCCTTTGGAAAGTTCCTCCAGTTTTCTATCCCACCATGACAGAATACCAAATTTCTCAAACCATTTCGTGAGGCGCTGTTTAGCCTCCTCACGAGAAAGTCCCTTGAGCATAGCCAGATAAACAGCCTGCTCGCCTACTTTCATTTTTTTGTACAAGCCTCGCTCCTCCGGAAGATAGCCAATGCGCGCCACATCACTAGCAGCGAACGGCCGGCCGTCAAAGAAGACGTCCCCACTATCAGGCGCAGTAATGCGGTTAATGATACGTATAAGTGTAGTCTTGCCTGCACCATTAGGTCCCAGCAGACCGAACACCTTGCCCTTAGGCACATCAATGCTCACATCATCAAGAGCCGTATGTTCCGCATAACGTTTCACTACGTGGCGGGCAGAAAGAAAAAATTCAGACATAAATATAATATAGAATGATTTCAAGTAAAATTAAAACAACCAGTCATAAAACTGCAAGACGGTCAGTCTTGATACTGCGATTTACTTCACAGGGGTAACAGTATAACCTGCGTCCTTAAGAAGCTGTAACAATCCGCGCTTGCCGGGAAGATGTGCCGCGCCTACCGCCAAGAATGTCGATTTTGTCTGCATAATCGTAGGCAGAGCTTTTGCCCAATTGACATTTCGGTCATAAATAAGCACATCCTCTTCTTCCGGTGTAGCGTCACAATTGTCGTTACGCTTCTCTTCCATAAGTTTTTCAATTTCATCGAGCTTTTGTCCGAAGAAAGCCTTCAGCAGTTCCTCGGCCTGACATTCCTGATAGTCTTTGTGATCAACAATACACATGAGTTCCTCAGCCTGTCTCTTCAAAGACTTGTTGCCATAGAGTGTTTTCGCCTGAAACTCCAATGTTTCCAATCCGCCAACGGGCTTTCCTTTTTCTATCGCCACTTTTTGGAAATAACCGTCAAAGAGATTTTGTGGATCAAAACCGGCATGTTTTTTCATATAAATAAGCACCATCAACTGCGTAGATAAAGCAGCCGGTTTCAGGCGCTCCATCTGTTGCGCTACAGCCGGGTTGGAAAAATCCATTCCCATTATCTCTTTCATAAATTTGTTAAGACGCTGTAGCTGTTCCGCAGTAAAAAGATCGGTAAACTTTTTTCCTTCCGGCAACATCATTAATTGCTGCATCTGCATCAGTTTACCCATATCCTGCATCTCTTTCATGTCAAGTTCACCATACACTTGCTCGGCCTCAGACAAAGCGGTGTTAAGTCCGGGAATACTATCAACAAACCCTGCCGGAGCGAGATGGTATGTTCCCACAATGTAAGAAGGCTTAGACAATCCGTTGCCGGAAACTTTCCAAAGCAACTGTGCTTGCACGCTAACTGTAACAAAAAGCAGTAAAGCACAAAGAATAAAAATCTTTTTCATTTTATAATCAATTTATTTATAACAAAGGACAAAAGTAAAGAAATGTTTTTAATTATCAAAATGGGGGGGTAAATGAGGCCATATTAAGATTTATTATAGATAATAGGGCTACTTTATCTGCCATCCTGACACTTTTGAATAAAATAAGACAATGGGCAATCACACTTGATATAACCGCCTGCGAAAAACATCAGGGTTCACTCTCACCCTCCACAAAATTTTCCAGAAAGAGGTGTTCCCCGTCAAAAACAGCATAAGAGAATTGGCTTATCCAATCTCCAAGAATAAGAACACGCGTCGTGCGTGAAAGCATAAGATCCAATTCTATATGACGATGGCCGAAAATAAAGAAATTAACCTCTGGATGCGTCTGCAAATATTTCTTTGAAAATAGGATCAGTTCTTCCTTGTCTTCTCCCAAGTAAGGAGGTTCCACACCACCTTCACGCTTCAAACGGCTATGTCTGGCCCATTGCAAGCCAAAAGCCATCCCCCAACGTGGATGAAGGGATGCAAAAAGTCGCTGGCAACCCTTGTTATGAAAAAGACGACGAAGGATCTTATACTTTCTGTCACCCGCTCCCAAACCATCACCATGGGCCAGAAAAAACACCTTATCGAGCAACTCCACCGTTTCTGCATGCCGGTGAACAGTCATTCCACATTCTTTTTCAAAATAATCGTCCACCCATAAGTCGTGATTGCCGATAAAGAAGTGCACCTCAACCCCCATATCCGTCAGTTCACTGATTTTCCCGAGCAAGCGGGTATATCCTTTTGGTATAACTGTTTTGTATTCATGCCAAAAGTCAAAAATATCACCCAACAAATATACCGCAGCAGCCTTATGCTTGATGCTGTCAAGAAAGTTAGTGAGCCGGCGTTCCTGCATGCGGGGATGAGGAATGGCCAAACTGCCAAGATGGGCGTCGGAAAGAAAATAAATATTCTTCATTACGGGAGTATTTCGTTACATGAAACCCAGTTCAAGCTTTGCTTCCTCGCTCATCATATCTTTGTCCCACTCCGGTTCGAAAACGAGATTGATCCTCACATCTCCGATTCCAGTTATGCCTTCAAGCTTCAAGCGTACGTCTTCAACAATAAAGTCAGCCGCAGGACAATTAGGGGCAGTCAGCGTCATATCCACATCCAGCGTTGTATCGTCATGCAATTCAATGCGGTAAATAAGGCCAAGATTGTAAACATCTACAGGAATTTCCGGATCATACACCGTTTTCAGCACCTCTACAATGCGCTCCTCTATTTTTATTTTCTCTTCAAGTGTCATATTTTTACTTCTTAAGATAATGAATACTGTTATGAAATACGTTCCGCGGTTTTGGCTCAGAGCCGACCCTCGTCATTGTAACTGTAGAAAGCCGTGTCCGTAATGACAACATGGTCAACAAAGGTGATATCCATCGTGTCGCATGCCTTTTTCATGCGCAAGGTAAGGCTGTCATCCTCACGACTGGGCCGGACATTTCCCGAAGGATGATTATGACAAAGCGCAATAGCTGTGGCGCGGGCAACAAGAGCCTCGCGCAACACCAGCCGGATGTCGACCACCGTTCCAACTATTCCGCCACGGCTCACGCATTTCGAACCTATGATGTCGAGATGGCGGTTGAGCAGGAGCACATGGCATTCTTCAGCCGGAAGATTACGCATGCCCGGCAGAAAGTAACGAAAAATATCATCGGCACCGGCCACATGCCTGCGGTTACGTTTATCCTCTTCCTGACGGCGCCGGCCCAGCTCACAGGCTGCAAGAATGGTTATAGCCTTAGCCGGCCCTATACCGTTGTAGACACACAGTTCATTGACATCCATGTTCCCGACTGTCCCTAAATTACCATGACAATCAGCCAACAGCCGCTGCATCAGCTCCACGGCTGTCTCACGCGATGATCCGGAGCCTATCAGAATAGCCAGCAACTCCGCATCCGTCAAAGCCTTAGATCCACGTTCAGCCAATTTCTCACGCGGTCTGTCCTCCTCCGCCCAGCGATTGATGGCCGGTTTCTTTTCATAGGAAGCCATACTTAAATATGCGGCATTTCATTGATAGAAGTTCTTCTTAAAGGCTTCAAACTCGTCATGTCCCATCACGCAGCGACGCCACCAGGCACGAAGGAACCCAGTGCCATATCCTGTGAGCTGCACATAAGCGGCCGCAATGGCCCGTACGCCGACTCCAACACTTTTTTCACGACACGTGGCATCTCCGCAGATAATCAGAGCAAAAAGCACCGGCGGAACGAGCATGACATACCAGTGAGGACACCCCAGCAATGCGGCCACAACGGTTGCCGCCAGCAGGAGCGCACATCCTCCGGTAAAAACAGCCGGCAACAGGTGAACCAGTTTCAACGTTCCAGGATGGCGTTTGGTGAGATTAATGCGCGCAATCCCCGAATTATGCACCTGCTTGAAGAATTTACGTAAGTCGGTACGCCGTTTGTGCCACACCCAGGCTTCGGGAAAGAGACGGCAGGCATATCCTCCCTTAAACACACGTGTGGAAAAATCGATATCCTCACCGAAACGCATTTTTGAAAAGCCGCCCAATTCCCTGTACACCTCCGTGCGTACCCCCATATTAAAGGAGCGTGGATAAAACTTATCCATTTTCTTTTTACCGCCCCGTATGCCGCCCGTGGTGAAAAAGGAAGTCATGGCATAATTAATAGCCTTCTGCATGGGAGAGAAAGAGCTGTGGGCACGGTCCGGACCGCCGAACGCATCGCAAGGCTCACGCTTCAGTTCCTCATCCACGGCCTCAAGATAACTCTCCGGCAGCACGACGTCAGAGTCAAGAATAAGAACATATTCGCCACGGGCACGCTCCACACCATAATTGCGTGTTTGTCCCGGTCCGGAATTGGATTTGAAAAAATAACGCACATCCAGTCGATCGGCATAGCGCATCACAACATCCTGACAAGCAATATCCGATCCGTCTTCAACCACAACGACTTCAAAATCCTCAAAGTGTTGTCTGCATAAGCTTTCCAACAGTTCGTCTACCTCATCCGGACGATTATATACAGGTATTATGACAGAATATTTCATATTGATGCAAACTTACTAAAATTCCATGAGAAAACAGATTTTTCCACAAAAAATAGCCATCAATTTGACAAAGCGAGGCCAAACATCTTTCAGAGCAACATAGCAAAAAGAAAAAATGACGCAGACGATACAGATACACATATCGTGCCAAAATAAAAATCATCATCGGTCAAAGGGCTATAAAGGGAATGTCATTGAGGGTTAAAGATGTTAAAGTCGGAAAGTTGTATGGAAACCTCGGGCTGTTTTTTCGAATAATGCCTATCTTTGCCTTTATACACCAAATCATTTCAATGCCATGATGAAGTTTGCCAATGCGATTTCAAAAATCGAAATAAACAGTCTGTGGGGCGGTCATAAACATATAGTATGGACGCTTCGTCCGGATGTGAATGTGTTGAGCGGCAGTAACGGTGCGGGCAAGAGCACCATACTCAACCGTCTTATTGAGAGCCTGCGCACTGTTCCGGCTTCGGGAGAAATTGTCGGCACCACGCGTTTAGGGGTGAAGATTGACTTTGAACCGGCAGATGCCACTTGCATCCGCTATGATATTATACGCAGTTTTGACCGTCGCCTTGTGGGCGGAGACAAACTCGGGCAACTAGCCGATATGCGGGTCAATACGGAACTTGACTGGCAGCTTTATCTTTTGCAACGGCGTTATCTGGACTATCAGGTGAACGTGGCCAACCGAATGATAGAGCTTCTTTCCAGCGGCGATCCGGCCACACGCGAAAAAGCCGCCGAGGCTGCCGCTCAGAAAACCTTGTTTCAGAATCTAGTGGATGAGCTTTTTGGTGAAACCGGCAAGCGTATAGACCGTCACAGCAACGAACTGAGTTTCATTCAGTATGACGAACCTTTACAGCCTTACCTTCTTTCCAGCGGCGAGAAACAGATGCTTGTCATACTGCTTACAGCTCTTACGGAAGACCGTGGGCATTATGTTCTTTTTATGGACGAACCGGAAGCCAGTCTTCATTTCGAATGGCAGAAGCGCCTCATAGCCATGGTACGCGAAATCAATCCCAACGCACAGATAGTACTGACAACCCATTCGCCGGCACTTATCATGAACGGGTGGGAGGATGCTGTGACTGAAGTAAGCGAAATAACCGTATGATGCCACAATGTTTTGAGTATTTATGAAAAAACTCTCACAAAATCTCAATTCCGACTTCATAGCCGCAGCCAATCGCCTTGGAGGACGGAACGCACGTCGGAAGATCGTGGCCTATGTGGAAAGCTACGAAGATGTTTTTTTCTGGAGCAACCTGTTGCGCCCGCTCGAAACGCCGCAATATTATTTCGAGGTGTTGTTGCCTTCACGCAATACCCTTTGCAAAGGTAAGAAAACGGCTCTGGCCAATCATCTGGGCAACCGTCTGGGGGCATCAATGATAGCCTGTGTCGATGCCGACTATGATTATCTCATGCAGGGCGCCACAGAAACGTCATATACCGTTTGCAATAATCCTTATGTGTTTCATACTTACGTTTATGCCATCGAGAATTACCGTTGTTACGCTCCGGCTTTGCAGAATGTGTGCGTGATGGCAACGCTCAACGACCGCCGGCTTTTCGATTTTGAACGCTTTCTTGTCGAATATTCCGAAACGATATGGCCGCTCTTTGTGTGGAATGTCTGGGCCTATCGTTATGGCCGTCATGGCACGTTTTCAATGCTCGATTTCTATCATGTCGTAGCTTTGGACAAACTCAATTATTATCATCCCGAGCAAACTCTTACCAATTTGCGGCACAAGGTCAATGCCAGAATAAGCCGTCTGCAAAAACAGTTCCCGCAGGGAAAGAAAACTTACAAACCTCTGTGGGAAGAACTTTTGAAACTGGGCGTTACGCCTCAGACCACCTATCTTTATATGCGTGGACATGATCTTTTTGATGGGGTGGTTTCGCCTATGCTTGGTGGTGTGTGCGACACTTTACGCCGTGAGCGTGAACGTGAAATACGCCGGTTGGCCGAACATGCCGTACAAATGCAGAATGAACTGGCCGCCTATCAGCATGCCATATCGCCTGTAGATGAGATGTTGCGTAAACACACGGGCTATGTAGAGGCTGTTGCTTACCGGCGCGTACAGGATGATGTGCGGGGCTTTTTGAATGCAACCGCGACCTCACGTTTGCCGGGCGCGATGCCTGATAAATGAGAGTGCCTGTTTGCATGAGCAGGTGGTATTCCTGTTTTTAACATAGTTTGCTTTTGGGCGGTAAATGTCGTATATTTGTAATAGCCCAGCGAGACTTTCACGTGTGAAGTCCCGCTTGGTCGATGTCTTTCAGAAGTATTACAGTCATTTTTCATCGTATTCTAATTGGAAAATCCCCGTATTGCAATTTGAGTTTACCATATTCACGTTAAAATTCCGACACAAAAGAAACCTTGAACAAGAGTTGAAAAGCCATTCAAATGATACGGCCCAGCATTAAATGCTCAAACGCACTACATATAAAAACCATTATTATCCCTTCCGTTTTTTTCACTTTTTTATCGTACCTTTGTCTCATTAAATACACCATTAGCATTATTTACTTTAAACCATAACGTCATGAAGAAAACAATTCTATCCGCCGGACTGCTTTTGGCATGTGCCGCATCCGGAGGCCAGGCCCAGGTAGCCAATATCAATCCTGTGCCACAACAGGTGCAGGCCGGTAGCGGCAACCTGTTCGATGCCCCGCAAGCCTGGAGCATCAGGAGCGACAAAGCACGGGCCAAGTCGATTGCCGCCCAAGCATTGTGGGCTCAAAATACGCCGGAAACAACGCCTGAGGCACGATTCACAGTGACGCTTGGCGTGAAAGGTGATAAGGCCGTAAAGGCATACGCAAAAAAAATCCCGCCACAAGCCGAAGGCTACTATCTCCGGGTAAGCGAGAAAGGCGCCGTCATTGCCGCTGCCGATGAACAGGGACTCTTCTACGGCGTACAGTCGTTGCTGGCCATGTCGCAGAAAGGGCGTCTCGAAGCATGCGCCATCACTGACTGGCCCGACGTAAAATTCCGTGGAGTGGTGGAAGGTTTCTACGGAACGCCGTGGAGCCACAGCGCACGCTTGAGCCAACTCGATTTTTACGGCCGTAACAAAATGAATGTATACATTTACGGACCTAAAGACGACCCCTACCACCGCGACCGCTGGCGCGTGCCTTACCCCGAGGCCGAGGCCAAACGCATACAGGAACTGAATGAGTATGCGAAAAAATGCGGTGTAAACTTTTACTGGGCCATTCATCCCGGCGTTGACATTAAGTGGACAGCCGAAGACCGCGACGCATTACTGGCCAAATTTGAGAAAATGTATGAACTGGGCATCCGCTCCTTTGCTGTATTCTTTGACGACATCTGGGGCGAAGGCACCAAAGCCGACAAACAGGCCGAACTGCTTAACTACATCGACAACAACTTCATACAGAAGAAGCACGACATATCCCCGCTCGTGATGTGTCCCACAGAATATAACCGCGCCTGGGCAAACGATGAAAAAGGGTACTTGCGCACGTTGGGGACAAAGATGAACAAAAGTGTGGAAATCATGTGGACGGGCAACAGCGTAGTCCACTGCATTGACAAGGAATCAATGGAATGGATCAACCAGCGCATCAACCGCAAGGCCTATATATGGTGGAACTTTCCCGTATCGGACTTCGTGCGCGACCGCATCCTCCTCGGCCCGGCCTACGGCAACGACCTCACCATTGCCGGCGATCTGTCAGGCTTTGTAAGCAATCCGATGGAACACGCCGAGGCTTCAAAAATCGCCCTCTACGGCATTGCCGACTACACATGGAACATGAAGGCGTATGACTATGACAGAGACTGGAACAAAGCCATCAGCGACCTGTTGCCCGATAACGCATGGGCACTGCGCACCTTTGCGCTCTACAATAAAGACCTTGGCCCTAACGGACACGGGTTTCGCCGCGAAGAAGGTGACGAGCTGAAACAGCTGGCACAAAGCGTGGAGAACGGCAAACTTACCGGTGAAATCTGCGGCGAGCTCCTCAACCGCTGCATGGAATTGAAAACCGCTGCCGATGTGCTGCTGGCCGACAAGTCGAACCCGGAACTCATACGCGAGCTCCGACCCTGGCTTTTGCAAGCCAAGAATGTGGCCGATTACGGCTATGCCGTCTGCATGATGCCGCAGGCTGCACAGAACGGCGATAAGGAAAATACGCAATCCTTCACACACATTTACCAGCAGGCCCGATCCATTCAGGAACAAATGTACACCCTCGAAAATTCCGATGTACGACATGCCCTCCAGCCCGGTATAAAATTGGCCACCAAAGTGCTGTTGCCTACACTCAACAAAATATTTGCCCAAACGGTAGATGCCTACAATAAAGCCAACGGCACACAATTGAGCAATGTTGCAGAATACAATCCTTACAAACTCTCAAGCAATGTGCCTCAACTGGCTATGCTGCCCGTTACCGTCCGCAGCAACAACGTCAGTGTCACTCCGGCACTTGAAGTCATCAACTGGCAGCCAGGCGGTGAATTGCTCATCGAAAGCGACCGCCTCATCACGTTCCAAGGCATGGACTTCAACCTGGGAGTGCCGGGAGCCGCCAAAAACTTCACTCTCGAACTGCTCACCGAAAACGGCCAGTGGACCAAGGTCGGCCTTTTGCACTACAAAGCCGATGACCCCGTCATCCACACCGCCAACGAGCTAGGAGGGATGAAAGCCTCAAAACTGCGCCTCACCAACACAAGCGGTACGGAGCAAAAGGTTTATTTCAAGCAATTCAAATTTGTGAAACAATAAATCCCTTCCTTAAAAACACCAAGGGAGGCACAGAAGTTCCTTCTCTTATTTCACAAGCAAGGGCATCCTTTCAGAGAGATGCCCTTGCTGTTGCTTTACAACAAGCAGACGGATCGGAAAAAAGTTTACAAGCCTTTTTAGATTCCTTTAATTGTTTTAATATAAATAAATACTATACCCTTCACTACCGGATTTAACATTTCTTGCTTTCAGCCCGCCGATGTCGTATCTTTGCCCTAGAGAAACAGGCCATCCGATAAAGCGGCCTGTTTTTTTATTTTTTCAGCCTCAAACAAACCTTTTTCAAATAAAAATTATCCGTATTGCCGTAAAAATTCCCAGTATTGAAATTATTTTTTCCAGTATTGCCTGATAAAAAACATACGGATGCGATACACTTCTACCAGACAACGTACTAACAAATATTAAAAATGTTAATAACGTTTCTAATCCAAATTGCATTGTATTAACATTCATTAAGCATCTTACACTGCAAAAAAGCAATCCAGCCGGTCTATTACAACTTTCCGCCTCCACACTTCAAGAAAGACCGTAATTCCGGCTTCGCAACCAGCGAAACGATCACATTTCCACACCCTTCCGGCACATATTAATACAAAAAAGAAAAACTTTTATTGTTCACCACTTTTTTTGTTGTAAATTTGAGGCGAAATTATTGCAACACCTTTTATGAAAAAGACATTCCTCTTTTTATTGGGACTTATGATGGTCATTTCCTTAAAGGCCACCATCAAAATCGCAGACGGTCAAAAATATTACTTTGTCTGCACACAATGGCCCTCAGGGAGCATCGTACTTGGTGAAAACCACAGCCAATCGCCCCTCGTCTATTACGACATGGAAACCGGCCAACTCTCGCCCGACAGTTACTGGATACTGAAAAAATCAGACAACGGAGACGGATACACTATCTGCAATGCCCAAAGCAAGCAATATCTGGTGTACAGCGCCACCCAACAGACAAATGCCAATGGAGAAATCATAGCCAAAGGCATCGTATTGTCATCCTCGGCAACCAGCGATTATGCGGTATGGAAAATCACGGAAAACGGCGAAGGTGCCGTCTACATAGAAAACGCCGGCGCATCCGGACAGTATTTCAACATCCGCAATCCAAACAGCGACACACCATATCTGGTAGGCACCTATAGAACCAATACCGATGCCAACGGTCTTTTCAATATCTACGACGAAAACGGAAAATCCGTTATGGACGCAACAGACGACACCGACCCGTCAGGCACTTGCGGAACGACTGAGAACGGTGAATATTGGGAACTCACCGGTCTGCAACAACCGGTAGTTTATACAACCGACACCGCCAACCCCGTACTCTATACCATCCGCAACATTCGCTCCGGATTATATGTTATAGGGAGCAACAGCCGGCTGACTCAAAGCGACACGGAAGCCTCACAATTCTATTTTGTAGACAACGGCAACGGCGTGCAGATTTATACATCTGACAACCAGTATGTAGAAACAAGCTATCCGTCCACTTACAAGAACGCCCCCCTGAACCTGTCCAACGGAACAGCCAAAAACAATATCTGGAAATTCGGTTTTTACTCCACCGAAAATACAGGCTACACCATCTGCAAAGCCGACAACCTGCCCGGCGCAGACGGCTATAACCAAAGTTCCTACCTCTACTGGAACGACTACAACCTCAGCACAAGCCATGTAATCGGCTTATACAACCTTGACGCTGGCTGCACATTCGTTTTCTACTCCTCCGACCGCCGCCACCTCAACCACCTTCTGGCCAACGGTGTGCCTTTGGATAACGTACCCGCCGATGGCTTTAAAGCTTACGTAGACTCCATCCGATTGAACGACAAGGACCTGACCTATGACCGAATAGCCGACCGCTACTATGCTCCATTGCCGGCAAACACTCGTAGAGAAGCCGACTACACCACAACGGTTCAAGTAAAATTCCGGCCAACCGGCGATGACTACACCATCCGTATCGACGACAATGACGTCAATGAAGACGGCACCATCACCATCCCTGCTGTCAGCTGTGACAAGTCCTATAAAATTTCAGTCATTAAGAATGGAACGGAAGAAGTAGCTGCCGCCTCGCTCAATTTCACATTTCTGCCGATCGTTGAGCTGGAAATGTCCGGATGCAACGGCAGCTATTACACCACAGGGCGCCTGCGTGTGACCGATGCCGCAGCCAACGGTTACGCTCCTACTCTCATTGCCGCTTACCGATATCGCGGAGCCAGCGCCCAAGGCTACAGCAAAAAAAGCTATAACATCAAACTGCGCGACGAGCAGGGCAATTCCGTAGACCATGAGTTCTTCGGTCTGCGCAACGACAATAACTGGATACTCGATGCCATGGCCGTTGACATGTCATGCATGCGCAACCGCGTTTCCACCGACCTGTGGAATGACTTTGCCACACCGCCTTATCAACGCCGCGAAGGCTGGGAACCCAAAGCCAAGTCCGGCACACGCGGACGCTTTGTCGAGGTTTTCCTCAACGGCACCTACCACGGCCTCTACTGCATGACAGAAAAAGTGGACCGTAAGCAGCTTCGCCTTAAAAAGTCCGATCCGGCAACAGACACAACCGAAGAAACCATACACGGCACACTCTACAAAGGCGACCAATGGAACTATGAGGTCCTCATGGGACACGAATTAGGCGTAAAGTCCTTCCCCAAGCGGGCACCGGCCGCCTATGACAACAACTCCCATAGCGAGACATGGCGGAACTTTGAGATCAAATACCCCGACTATGAGGAAGAAAAAATAGACTGGGGGCCGCTGTGGAACGCCATCAATTTTGTGGCAACAAGCAGCGACTCTGACTTCGGCAACTCCCTGCCCACATATTTTGACTACGACGTACTGAAGGACTACTATCTGTTCCTTGAACTGCTCTTGGCGACAGACAACCACGGTAAGAACACCTTCTTCTTCAACTATGACCAACAGGGCACGGAACGTCGGGAAATGATCGGAATTGCCCCATGGGATCTCGACGGCACATGGGGACGCCGATGGGACGGTAGCAATACCTACACCAAAGCCCGACAGGACTTCGACCAGTTCATCTGGAGTTACGAACACGGACAGAATACCATTTTCTACCGGCTCCAACAAGGAAAGATCCTACCATGGAACGACCAATTGAAAGAGCGTTACGCCGAACTGCGGGAAACATTCTTCGCTCCCGAAGCCCTGCAAAAACGTTTTCAGGACTACGCCGGCCTTTTCAGCGAAAGCGGCGCCGACATACGTGAACAAAACAAATGGGCCGGCTCCAACGTGAAACATTCCAACATTCAGGGAGATGTAACTTACATCTGCAGTTGGATTAAAAGCCGTATAGATTATCTGGACAATAAATACGACTACACACCGGTCATTGACGGAATAGATCAAATAGCGATAGGCGGTACCATCAGTATTTCAGGCGGAAAAGGCTGTATCTATGGTAAAGCCACAACACCGACAAAGGCCAACATCTACACGCTCGGAGGCGCTCTCATTAAAAGCGTGCACCTTACACCTACTCCCGTCACCATTACCGGCTTCACACCGGGAATTTACCTTGTCAACGGACAAAAAGTTATCGTAAAATAAACCTACGCCTATAAAAAAGAAAGTCCTGAGCCGCATGTTCCGCCTACGGTTTCGGACTTTTCTTTTTCTACAAATCATGTTCAATCAATCGCCTTTCAATATGCAAAAAATGTCACATAAGCAATCACGGCTTCAGCCTGCCCAAAAAACTCCGCCCAAAAGACACGAAAACCGGCAAGAGACCATCTTGCCAAAAAAAGATAAAAGCTTTCTGCGCAAAGTAACCTCTTCGGAAATCTATGGGATGACGTTCATCCTCCTGCTCATTTTCTGCGTCGAGGTATACGGGGAAGTGTTCCGACGCACCGCTGAAGAAAACTTCATCACAACGGACAGCACAGCCATGAAGTTTCTTCTGGATCAACCTTGGGGCTGGCTTTTCTGGCTCGGCCGCTGGGGACTGCTTCTTTTTAAAAACAAATTCATCGGCAGTATATTCCTCAGTGCTGTCCTTACCTTAATCGTGATTCTGACAGACAAATTATGCCACGTCCCCGTCAAACTGAAAGGAATATCAATCATCATTCCGCTGGGAATACTGGGATGGGCCATAGGACAAGGCGTCAACCTTTATCATAAGAATGAGCCATCACTCATCATACTCCTGCCCTGCCTCACATTACTGACAATAAGTATCATCTACATAGCCGTCCATTTCATATTTCCCAGAAAAGAGAAAGGATCCCGGAAAAACGGAACTTACCTCAATTATCTGTTTCCGGTTACAGCCTTTGCATTGCTGACAGGCGGTGCACTGCATTTCGGCAGGAACGACATTTTAACGGCACGTATGCAAAACCGTTTGTGGCAGGCAGACTGGAGCGGAATGATAGAAGACGGCCAATCGTCCAAACGCCCCACCCGTGCCATCGCCGCTTACCATGCCATCGGCCTTGTGCAAACGGGCCAGTTGCTGGAAAACATGTTCGACATTCCTTATGACTTTCCCGACTCTCCTGTCAGAAATACCGAAGGTCAGAACGAATACAATCTTTTTGAGATGGACTGTAATTTTTACGCAGGCCTCACCAACGCCGCCTACCGATGCGGCATGGACCACATAGTCATGAACGGCCCTTCGCTCTACTATCTCAAAAGGATGGCCCTTTGCGCTATCTTGAACAATGAAGAGAACCTGGCCGACAAATACCTTGCACTGATCGGGAAAACGCCTTTCGAGAATGACTTTGTAGAAAAATACAAGCCGATGGTGAGCGACCGGAACTTGGTGGAAGCCGACGACGAACTGGCGCGTGTTCTCAGCCTGACCCCTATGGAGAGCCACTTCGAGCAGCAGTACATGCAGCCTGCCTTCCTCGGTTATAACGCCGGATTAACGAGAGGTTCAAATCCTACGCTGGAAACTGCCATTGCCGCCCGCCTCTATTCCAAAGACCTGTCGACCTGCTACGACCTCATCCAAAGCTATAAGCAACTGCACAACGGCGTATTGCCACAGCCGCTACAACAAGTCCTGACCATCATGGCTCAAAAAAATCCGATAATACAGCAGGCATTTCCCGACATCGTCAACAGTCAGGAAATGACGCTGCAATCTTTCTTTACCGCGGCCAAACCCATTATAGACGAACGTGCACAGGCCTCAGCCGGAAAAAGCGATAAGGAAAAAAGACGCCTCCGAGACGTATACAACGCCAAAATGCGTGAACAACTGAAAGCAGACTGGCTCGGCACCTACTATTATTACTACTACTGTGAGAACAACGACCAAGACCAGATACGCCCCGCCACAAAGAATGAAAACGGCGGAGTCAACTAACCGTTTTTCTTTTTTCTGAGAACTTCCAACAACCACATCATCCCAATATAGAACCCATTTTATGATTTTCAGAAATATCCTCCTCATTTTCTTCATAACCGCCATGCTTTCAGCCTGCGGTTCCGAAACTGTCATTCCTGTCGAGAGCACTCCCGTAGAGGAACAGGCAGACATCTACCCCGACTACCGCAACATCACCATTCCCCCAAATATCTGCCCGCTCAACATACAGATAAAATCTTCCGGCAGCGAGTTCGTCTGCTCCGTTGCCGGAAAAGATAACGGACAGCTCATCGCATCGGCCGGAAAGGACGGCAAACTGCAGTTTATTCCCAAAGAATGGAGCCAACTGCTGAAGCACAACAAAGGAAAAGATCTCACCGTTACGCTCTATGCCCTGCGCGATGGAAAATGGATCAAACATCCCTCATATTTGCTCCACGTAGCCAACGAGCCTATTGACCGTTACCTCTCCTACCGCCTCATTGAACCGGGCTACGAACTATACCGTCAGGTAGGACTTTACCAGCGCGACCTTGAAACCTATGAGCAGAAGAGTATCTATGAGAACAACCGCACTTACGATTCCATCAATAATCATTGTGTCAACTGCCACAATTATCAGAATTACGACACTGAGCGGATGCTTTTCCATGTTCGCGCCAAACACGGCGGCACGGTGATTGTAAACAACGGCAAAGCCCGAAAGATCAACATGAAATGCGATTCCATCCTCTCGTCCACTGTTTATCCCACATGGCATCCGAAAAAAAACTGGATCGTATTCTCATCCAATCAAACGGGACAGACTTTCCACATGGTGGACAAGCAGAAAATTGAAGTAGTGGACTTCGGTTCCGACCTTGTCTTTTACGATACCGACAACCGCACACTCACCAATATCCTCAAAACCGACTCCGTACTCGAAACATTTCCCTGCTGGGCTCCCGACGGTAAAAAACTTTATTACTGCTCAGCCAACGTACCGCAATTTACCGGCAAAAATGCCAGACAGCGGCAGGACATCGTCACCGCCATCTACGACAGCCTGCGCTACAATCTCATGAGCATGACTTTTGATGAAACAAACCGCAGGTTCGGTCCTCCCGTTGTCGAAATGAACTGTGCGGACATGGGACTAAGCGCCAGCGTGCCCCGTATCAGTCCGGACGGACGTTATCTGCTCTTCACTCTCGGGCAGTTCGGTCAATTCCACATCTGGCACCACAGTTCCGATCTTTTTGTCAAAGACCTCTTAACCGGCAATATCTATCCGCTCACCGCCACCAACAGTTCCAACGCCGACAGCTACCACACATGGAGCAGCAACGGCCGGTGGATCGTTTTCTCCTCACGCCGCGACGACGGCTCCTATACGAGGCCTTATATCGCCTACTTCGATCGGAAAGGCAAAGGACACAAAGCCTTTCTGCTGCCGCAGGAGGACCCTGAGCAGAATCTCCTGCTAATGAAAAGCTACAATGTGCCGGAACTCACCAAAACGGCCGTCAAAACGACTCCGGAAGAATTCAAAAAAGTCGTTTACGATGATGCATCAAGCGAAGGAGTAAGCTATAGGCCCCAATGATGCGACCTCTTCCGGGCACTCCGTGAACGGACTCACATACACATCATTATCCCTATCCGGAACGGCCAAAAGAATCCCCCCCTCTTAACGATTGGGCATCCAACAATCATCCGATATTTTCTACAGCGCCATAAAGTCAAAGCGCCCAGCCTCAATTAATCTCAGGCCGGGCGCTTTGACTTTATAATGATTCCCTATGCCTTATCCGTAGCAGGTTATTTTACGGTACGAAACAAATTACAAACTTCGGTACCTCACATCAAAATCTCTCCTTCGGCTACCCTCACAGCCATTTCCCACTTTAACATATTTAACCTTCAGTAACACTTCAGACAAAATAAAATCGAACTCTAAGTATTGGATTTACAAAAGTCCGTATTGCAATTTTAACACGAATACTTGGAATTTGAATTCGAATACGGGGATTTTTCAGGGAAAACAAGGTAAAAAACTGCTGGAATATGACTGAAAAATAATGAAAAAGCGAGACTTCCCAATAGAAAGCCCCGCTCTGCTATTACAAAGATACAACATTTTAAGCCCAAAAGCAAATTGTGTTAAAACACACTCTCGTATTTTGAAAGCAACCAATAGTCTCACCAAAACCTCCCCCTACCCCCTTTTCTTCCGTACAGACACACTCCCCTACATAGCAATAAAAAACGAAAGACAACAATGGCAAGCCGATGATAATAATCCGAAAATCTTTTCCTGTCAACTCCTTTTACACTATCTTTGTCCTAAAATTTCACTCGCCCCATAGTGAAAACACCACGTCGTTTCCGACAAACAGTCAACAAACAACAAAATTACAAACACTGATCGCAGACATCATCCATACCTGTCTGCACCCCAAAAACAATCATTCATGAAATTGCCAGTTCTAACTCGCTCAGTCCTGACAAGCTTGCTGCTCTCCGCAGCCGTATGGATAACAGCGGCCTGCAACGGCCACAACCATAATTATACCGACAGGGTTGAAACCAACACAGACACGTCACAGGAGATACCGGCCGAAAAGTGCGGTGACGTGCCTGACGACGCGCCCGCCTCCCAACTGGAAGCACTCACCGAAGAAGAGAGCAACGACTCCACCGACATGCCCGATAACCTGACACATACGGACAACTACATTTATATTTCAAAACCACAAATGCGCCTCTTCGTACTGACACCTTCCGACAGCGTTATTTTCACCTGCAAAATAGCCTGCGGCCTGAAACGGGGCAACAAGCACGAACGCAACGACTACCGCACCCCCGAAGGGGTATTCAGCATTTCCGGTATGTACGACAGTGAAGACTGGCTACATGAAACGAAAGACGGCCGCAAAGTAAAAGGCTGTTACGGGCCTTATTTCCTACGCCTGCGCACAGGCCGCTTCACCGGCATCGGCATACACGGCACCAATGCTCCCCGCAGCATAGGCCGCCGTGCCTCGGAAGGATGCATCCGGGTAAATTCCGACAATATCATTACACTCCGCAAAGAATATGCCTACGAGGGCATGACGGTAGTCGTATCGGCAGAACGCGAACGGATGCCTCGCTTTAAAGGCTGGAACGGCAAAAAACTTGTGGCTGCCACAAACGAAAAAGAAGAGGTATTGACAACTGCCCTACCCGACTCTACCGCAACATCACAACCGGCAACAGCCACAGACAGCGTACCTGCGGTTTCCGAAGCACAACCGGTAATCTCCCACTAACAGCCAACAGCGCCCAAACGAATCAATCGGCAAGCGGCCCGGTGCAAACAAATTTGCACCGGGCCGCTTGCCGATTGATTTAACAGAAACTTTCAGCCGCTTCCTAACTGGACCGCATCATTTCCCAACGGCAGGCAACGGCGTTCCGGCACGGCTGTAACCCTTAAGCTGCATCACAAAGGACAAGGTGGAATAAGCGGGGATACTCTTCGTTGCCGATGAGCCATAAGCCAGCTCCTGTGGCATATACACACGCCACATATCACCCACGTGCATGAACATCAATGCCGTAGTAAAACCTTCGGCAGTAGAACTTACAAGGAAATGCACCGGCGAACAGAAGTCAGGGTTGAAGATCATGGCACTATCACGCGAAAGTCCGGAATAATCAAACACAGCCCCTTTGATACGTGACTCTTCGTCCTCACTCAATTCATTGGGAATCAGACGGCCTTGATAGTTCACTAATGCCGAATCTGTGTAAAGCGGACTACCCGGTCCCGCTCCGCGTTGCAGAATGTGAACAGCTATGGAGTCGGCAGCTGTTGCCTGTGCCTCGGGAGACATGGCGTAAGTGCGGAACACACGCCAGTCACAATGAGCCTCCCAGTCGTTGCCATACCGGGCCTTAGCCTGAGCTATGGCTTCCTTGGCCTTACCGAGTGTCTGCAGGAAAGCCACGCGATTACGTTCTTTCCAATTGACAAACGTCGGAGCTTCATCGATATTTTCCTCACATGCCGGGAAGAGAACCAACACGGCCAACAGAACGAACAATGGGCGAAAGATATTTTTCATGTCAGGAGAAAGTGGTCCTCCCGCAAGCGACATTCAAGGCCACATGCGGGAGAGAAAATTAATTTCAGAGTTTCTTAAGCAGTGAAGTCAGACTGACTTTGTCTTCGATGAGACTACGCAGACTTTCCACGGAGACACGTTCCTGCTGCATAGTGTCGCGGTTGCGCAATGTCACACAATTGTCCTGCAGCGTCTGATGGTCTACAGTAATGCAATAAGGTGTTCCCACGGCGTCCTGACGGCGATAGCGCTTTCCTATGGAGTCTTTCTCGTCATATTTGCAGTTAAAGTGGAACTTCAGTTCCTGCATGATTTCGCGGGCCTTTTCGGGCAGGCCGTCTTTTTTGACGAGAGGCAACACAGCCAGTTTTGTCGGTGCGAGGGCTGCGGGAAGTTTGAGGACTACGCGTGTTTCACCGCCCTCGAGTTTTTCCTCCTCATAGCTGTGACACATGATGCTCAGGAACATACGGTCCACGCCGATAGAGGTTTCGATGACGTAGGGGGTGTAGCTTTCGTTCGTCTCGGGATCGAAATATTCGATTTTTCTGCCGGAGAATTTGGCGTGCTGCGACAGGTCGAAATTAGTGCGTGAATGGATGCCTTCCACCTCCTTGAAGCCGAACGGCATGCGGAATTCCACATCGCTTGCGGCGTTGGCGTAATGGGCCAGTTTCTCATGGTCGTGGAAGCGGTAGTTTTCTGCGCCGAAGCCCAAAGCCTGGTGCCATGCCATACGGGTATTCTTCCAGGTTTCAAACCATTCCAGTTCGGTGCCGGGCTTCACGAAGAACTGCATTTCCATTTGCTCGAACTCGCGCATACGGAAGATAAACTGGCGGGCAACGATTTCGTTGCGGAAAGCCTTGCCTATTTGTGCAATGCCGAAGGGGACTTTCATACGGCCCGTTTTCTGCACGTTGAGATAGTTCACGAAAATGCCCTGAGCCGTTTCGGGACGCAAATAGATGGTCGAGGCGCCGTCGGCCGTGGATCCGACTTCCGTTTTGAACATGAGGTTAAACTGGCGCACATCCGTCCAGTTCCGCGTACCGCTGATGGGACAGGCTATTTCCTCGTCAAGAATAATTTGTTTTAATTCCTCAAGGTTCATAGCGTTCATGGCATCGCTGTAGCGCTGATGGAGCGCATCGCGTTTCTGCTGGTTTTCAAGCACGCGCGCGTTGGTTGCGCGGAATTGTGCCTCGTCAAAAGCCTCGCCGAAGCGTTTGCGTGCCTTGGCCACCTCTTTTTCTATTTTTTCCTCATATTTGGCTACCTGGTCTTCAATGAGAACATCAGCGCGATAACGTTTTTTGGAATCGCGGTTGTCGATCAGCGGATCATTGAAGGCATCAACGTGTCCGGAAGCCTTCCAAATGGTGGGATGCATAAACACTGCCGAATCAATGCCCACAATATTTTCGTGGAGCAACACCATCGACTGCCACCAATATTGCTTGATGTTGTTTTTCAGTTCTACGCCGTTCTGGCCGTAATCGTAAACGGCTCCCAAGCCGTCGTAAATATCACTTGAGGGGAACACGAAGCCATATTCCTTGCAATGTGAAACTATTTTCTTGAAAACATCTTCTTGAGCCATGATGATAATGGTTTTTATAAATAAATTTAATGGCACAAAGGTACAAAGAATTTGCGAAATGACACCTTTCGCCGTCCATCTTCGTGCGGCTATGCAAAAAATGTTCCACTCGTCAGCGTTTTACCGCTCTATCAGGCTTTTCGGAGCTTTACGACTTTAACATATTTAACTTTTCATTACATTTCAAAGAGATGTTTTTCCTTCTCCAATACTTAGAGTTTGAAAAGTCCGTATCGGAATTTTAACACGAATACTTGGAATTTCAACTGCAATACGGGGATTTTTCAGAAAAAGCAGGGCGGAAATCTGCTGGAATATGGCTGAAAAACAAAGAAAAAGCGGAACTTTCCGATGGAAAGCCCCGCTCCGCTATCACAAAGATACAATATTTTTCTATGGAAAGCAAACTATGTTAAAATTGCATTCTCTGCAGAATAAAGAGGGCGGACCGTCAAACCGGTCCGCCCTCTTGCTGTTTCTCAGGTCTGTCGGATCAAAATCCGACCGGCTCTTTTCAGAAAATTATTTTAAGACCGTCGACCACATAAATGCCCGGACTGAGGGAGATGGTATTTACACCGGGCTTCACGGTGAGCGACGCGGCACATATTCCTGACAAAGTGAAGACTTTAATGTCGCGTTTCTCCGGCGAAACGATAACAAGATTTGTTCCGTCCTTGTAGAATTTCATGCTTCCGTCCTGAGCATTTCCGCTGTAAATGCCTGTGAGCACATCGGCCTTACCCACCTCAAAGGCGGCGGCAGCCTCAGGCGTATTGGCCTTGGCATAAACCGAGAAGGGAGCAATGACGCTTTCAGTGTCTTCATCGGCAATACGGTTGAAACTCTGCCCTTCCTCGTCCAGCAGATAGGTGCCGGAAGCAGCTTTGACGGGTACATAACTGCCCAGCAGGGTGTAGTCCTTACCAGCTCTCATGATGGCTTCAGCCTCCGGAGTGAGAGGTACATCGAACGTGAGAGAGACGTCATCGGCAGTACGCGCAACGGAAGAACCGCCAGCAGAGAAGGTGAAGTCGACGGTTTCATCCAACTCGCCGTTGAGATGTATCATATATGGCTTGTTGGCCTCAATCATAGTATGGCTCTCGAGTTCCGTACCGTTATCGTTGAACGACAACACGCTGACGGTATGCTGGCCCGAAGTGCCAATAGTGTAATCATTGCCTTTGCCGTCAGACAGACGTGTGGGAGCAAAAGGCAACACAAGCCCCTTCCATTCCTTGGTGCCATCGTTGGACAGATAGTTCAGCTTAAGGGCCAGCGAGATGTTTCTCTCACCAAGATTGAAACTTGCCGGTATATTGAACGCCACACTGTCCGTCAGGACAATATCCGTCAGGGCCTCACACTTGCCGTCGCCATTGAGCACAATATTTGACTTGGAGGATATGCGGCCTTCCAGCCCCTTGGCCAGATAGATGATACAGTTGGGGTTAATACCTTCAAACGAGCTGTCGGTAATGCCGGCATCCGCCAAAGCACGGCTTCCGGGAACCTGCGAGTTGCCATAGAGCGTAATGCTTGTCAGAGAAGAGCATCCCTTGAAGGCTCCCGCGCCTATCGTGCTAACGGAGTTGAGCGATACGGAGCCTAGCTGCCGGCAGTCGGCAAAAGCATTTTCGCCAATTGCCGTGACATGCTCGGGAATGACTACATTAGTGAGATTTTCCATTCCGGCGAAGGCGCTGGCAGGAATCTCACTGTTTTCCGTACTGGAAAGGTTGAGATTTTCCAAAGAAGTGAAATTCTCACGTATGTAATCGAACGTTTCTTCCGTCATTTCTCCCGACAGACCGAGTTCCGTCACCTGAGCGGCTTCATTCTCACCGATATTGGTCAATTCTTCAGCCTCGATGACAATATCTTCCTTCTCAGCAAGAGCCATCGTAACGTTCATTTCCACATTCGACTGCAGATTGGACACCACGTATACTCCGTTCTCATCCGGATATATGGTCTCACCGCCCTTCTTAACCACGGGGATCATATTGGGACTTTCGGACACAACAGTGAACTTATAAGTGCCTCCTTCCTTAAAAAGAGTGGGCCGCGATGCGGAACCTTCAACGAACTTGTTCATCGGTACGTTTCTCCACACATTGGCTTCGTCAAGGTCTACAAACTGGATATTAGCCTTACCGGAATTGTCAACGACCTTGATGTCATAATAGAACACAACGTCGATGATGTGGTCCTGCGGATAGTTCAACGACTGCGGATCGGTTACATTTCCATAGAACTTAACCTGATAATAACCGCCGGGATAGAAATAATCAGTAGTGCTGATCGGATCAAGGTCGTTGGTCACATCCTTTTTGTTATTGTAGAGCTTAAAGGCCACTCCCGGGCGATGAACCGGATTCTTCTTATAAGAAGTCGGAATGAAATTGGGCAATCCCAACATCACGGTTTTCGTGCCGTTTCCAGGTCCCTCAATCTTGGTGAGAGGCTCTCTGTCGGAATACTGGAAAGCTCTGGTCGGATCAATCTGAATGTTATAGTATGTCTTCGCCGTCTGATTTTGAAGGTCTTTCCAGTATTGGCTGGAGGCATACGCCTCTTCCGCTCCACTAGGCACTTCAAGAATGATTCCGGTAGAACTCATGGGGAACGGATTATTTTTCAAGCTGACAGGCGTCTTCGACAGAGCGACAATCTTAGTGAGTTTGCTGCAATAGCTGAAAGCGCCACTACCTATATAGGCCACCTTCTCGGGAATTGTGATTTCCTTCACATTAACACAGCGGTAGAAAGCATTTTCCTCTATACACTCAAGATTCTTCGGCAGAAGAATCGTTGTCAAAGCAGCCACTCCCGCAGTGTTTGAAGAAGCAAAAGCCATAGAAGGCAGCGAATTGGGAGTAGGCAAGGTTTTCAGCGATACATCCGTCAGGTCAAGGGCTACCAATCTTGAAGCGTTGTCCTGCAACACCTTGAAGTCGGAAGCATTCATCTCGCCCATCAGTTTAAGACGTGAGGGGAAAGCGCCCGAGGAAACCTTGGACGCGAGTTCACCGGCATGAATATTAAGTGCTGTATACGTTTCGTCTCCGGCAGCCACCACCTGTATGGCGATGTCCAGATCCTCACGCACGCTTTCCACTTTCACCTGAGCCACGCCCACACGATCGGCCACAATCTTACCATTGACAGACACCGTTATGGCATCAGCCACAGAAACCGGCATAATCTTACATGAAAAGTCCATACCATGTACTATCTGGTCTGTGGCACCTTGAATAACAGCACCCTGAACTGTCGAAGGCATAGTAACCTTATGATAGGTAACATCATTGCCTATGGCTTTTACAGAATCTTTCACGTTGGCATTGATTCCTTTAACAAGATACCAGTTTTTCTTATTGAAAGAGGTAACTACACGTACAAGATTGCCTTCGCGCACTGAGTTTTCCTTTACCTGACAGTTGAAAGTACACGGAAGGTCACCATAATTCGACGCAGAATTAGTGAATATAGGCGATATGAACTCCTTGATGGCTCCATTGGCATCCGTAAGAGCTGCCGCATAGAACATAGCGGCCTGATCCTGAGGAATTGCCAAAGCATTGGCACGTATGGAAAATGCTTTGCCGGCTATCACGTTAATGACATCAGTGGCAAGTCCCACGCCACCTCTGCTATCGGTCAGTTTCCAAGGAGACTCACCAACGGTCGGCGTCGGATAAACGAAATTGGCATGGATCATCGTATTGGCATTAATCGTAGCGGTATAACGCCCGTCTGCTCCGGCAGTCAACTTGGTGGTATTGGCAAAAACTTCCATTTTAGCGTCACCAAAACGATTGTCGGTCTCCACAGTAAACGAGAACACGGAACCGGGGGCTACTTCCATATTTTCAGAGTCAGGGGTAATCTTCACGCCTTCCTTCTCCTGAAGCACGACCATATAGGAAGATGCCGCAACCGGATTTTCCTCAACTATATTCTTAAAATCCTGCCAATTCTCCTTGGAGGAATAAGCGGCTCCTGCGCCTACCGGCACCACCAGTCTTGACTTGGGCGTTCCGGTGAACACACACCAGTTGACCCACGCCGGCGACTGACGACGCACGACGACTTCACTCAAACTGCCGCAATTCAAGAAAATATTATATTCATAAGTACCCACCGATGCCGGTATCTCAATTCTTCTCAAACCGGTAGAATTAAAACAGCCATTCTTCAACGTGGTAAGCGACTTGGGCAATTCTATGCGTTGCAACGAGTAATAGCCGCTGAATGCCTTGGTAGGAATGGCATTGGCAGGGTTGCTTCCATTGGCTACAATGTTCACTCCCGACAGGTCAAGTGCCGTCAGTTTCATACGCTCACGTATGAAAGTAAAATCGCGCACATCTATGGTTCCGTAAAGTGTCAGTTCCTTAATAGTACCGGCATCCGCCTCGCCTATCAGGTTTTCAAGGCCGCCAGCAGTCACCCACAATTTACGCTTGCTCACCACATCTTCCGCATTTTGAACAATGATACGAATCTGCTGGTCAGAGGTAACATTGACAATTTTGTAAATATTATCCGCCGTCGGCGTCAGAATAAATCCATTGGCCTTTACCGTCACCACTTTATCGGAAGAGGCAGGCACGACCTTGAACGAATAGTCACGGCCTTTGATTACTTTCGTTGAAACATCCGAAAGGACCACTCCGTCCACTTGTGTCGGAATGTCAATGGAGAAATAAGGTATGACATTATTCTTCGCCTTTATCTCATTCACAGTAATAAGATCACCAGGCACAGGCAACCACCCGGCATCGCTGTTAGCCATCGTCACCAAACGAAGGACATCATCATCGGCAACCGTAGTTCCAGCAGGCACAGAGCAGTCAAAATCCGAATAAAGCCGCGGACTCATAATCTGCATCGACTGTAGTGTCAATCCTTTTCCAGCGTGCAACAATGTCTTGAACTTTCCGTCGGAAGAGAAAAGGGCAACGGAAATTTTTCCAGAAAACGTATCATAGGAAACATTCTTAAAAGCACCGGCTCTCACCGTAAATGCTGTACCGGCCTCTATATCTGTCACATCAGAGGTCATACCCACCTGATGCTCATCGGCCGTAATGTGTACAGGCGACCAATTTGCCGAAGCCTCAGCCGGCTTTATATTATAGATAATTGTAGTCTGATCATTAAAACTGTGTGAAGTACTCACAGTCGGATTAAGGGCATCGGAAGAAAAATAGCCATTGGCAGAGCCTCCCCACCCCCAATTTATATGAAAATAAGGTACAGAACCTCTCATCTCATAACCGTCACACACAAAGGCATGACCAACAGAAACGTCCTGACCACTATAAATCACCGGACGGCCTTCATTGATTTCATTCACAATGATCGCATCCCATGTAGCACGGTCCGTTTCGGAACCTTTTTTGTAGGACACTCCCGGGTCATAACCGAAGAACGAAATGAGTGCCGCAGGTACACGCACTTCAAAAGCGCTGGAACCGGACATACCGAAATCCGTCTTAATAGAAACCGCGCAATGGGCCATCAGGGTAGACACGGCCGCAGCCTCAGCCTCAGAATACCCGGAACGATAATTATCAGCCCGCATATTATTCCAGTCATATTGTGCGTTGAAGTCCGTATCGTCAAGAGAGCCATTCCCTCTCACCGGATGGTTATGATACTTCATAACTGTAGCCATAGCCGTTCCTACACACCCGACAAGACGACGGTTAGGTATTTGGGCATTAAAGGGAGCTTCCTGACTCCATGACGGTGTATCCAGAAGCTTTGATGACGACTTGCTTGCCGTTACACGTTGACGAAGTTCGGTTATATTAGTATCCATCGGTCTCACAGCCTTATCAAGCACTGTGTTAGTGACATCGGAAACCTTATCAGCCAAGAAGGAAGTCTCATAAGAGTACCCCACAACCGGAATAGCTTTATCGTCAGCCGATATAATAATAAAGCCACGACCGTTCCTAGCATTAAAAACATAATAAACAGGAGTCCCGTCACTTTTTTTAGATGTACGCACCAATTCTAAAGCATCGATGCTACTCAGTCGAGAAACGTTGCCGGCACTGAAAAAATCAGTAGCAACCTTTGCAGCCTCTTGGGGAGTAATGACCTTGGCATGAAGACAACCAGGACCACTTGTACACACCAGAAGAAGCAGCACTTTCAAAAACCGTTTCAACATAAAAACAAATAGCCTTTAATTAGTTAATAAATCAATAAATATTTAAGTATAAAAAATCAAAACATGGAATATCCAGCCTCATCAATCATCCTGTAATAACCTCATTACTAATGCTTAATATCACCTTAAAATATTCTTATTCCTTTACTATGTTTCTTTACGGAGCGCAAAAATACATAAAAATATGAAGAAACAATAAATAATTAACAATTTAAAAAAATAAAATCGGTGCAACTTATTGAATTGCACCGATTTTATTACAGATTCTTATTATTTATTATTTCACTTCCTCAAAATCAACATTATCTCAGTATGAGCAACTTGCGTACACGTGTTGCAATTATATCGCAAATCCGAAAATAAGCATCCATAAGCAACCACAGCTCTTGACTGCAAAAGTACGATTTTTATTCATAAATAAAGAGATGTAAACGCATAAAAATCAAAAGTCTGTGTCAATTTTAACAGAATCTCCACTTTTATCCTTATCTTTGTACATAATACTGGGGAGTTGTACCCTAACAATTAGAAGGAAACGATGCAAATTCAAAACAATACATTGATAGCGGAATGTTCGGCTTACGATTTCAAAGAAATGTTGGAACGTAAGAAAGTGAAGTCATGGCTCAAATCTGTATCGGCTTTTGCCAATACGGATGGTGGCAGTTTGTTCTATGGAGTGAACGATGATGGAGTGATTGTAGGTTTAGAGAACCCACAATCCGATGCTGACTTTATCAGTGAAACCATCAAAGCGAGACTTGACCCTGTGCCGGAAGTTCAACTTATTCCGATAGAACATGAAGGGCACTCTTTGCTTGAAGTGAAAGTAAAGGCAGGAACGCTTACACCTTATTACTATTATCAGGACGGAACACGTACTGCATATGTACGGGTTGGCAATGAAAGCGTGGAGTGTAATTCACAACAACTTCTTTCGTTGGTATTGAAAGGTACACACATGACATGGGATTCTCTTCCTATACAAGTGGATGCCAGCAAACACTCTTTCATCATCCTTGCCAATACATTCCGTGAACAAACCCATCAGGAATGGAATGACAAGTATCTGGAATCATTCGGACTGGTTACTCCTGAAGGTAAATTGACCAATGCCGGACTATTGTTTGTAGATAACTGCACCGTATTCCAATCTCGCATATTCTGTACCCGTTGGACGGGACTTTATAAAGATGATGCCTGGAAAAGGCGCGTGAGTTTGACCCCCTCGGGCACGCTGGATTTGA
>NZ_BEWW01000084.1 GCF_002933955.1 Prevotella sp. MGM2 | reverse complement strand
GCGACACTTTGAAGTAGCCTACAGCTGCGACTTTACTCATGCCGGCATGGAGAGCAACCTTGCTTCCGGTGCCGATGTGCGCCGCGAAGGTTTGCTGCAAAGCCTGTCTGCACGCTATCGTACCGGCGGACGCCTGCCCTTAACGCTTACTTTGCGCGGCCTTACCCACCTTTATGTGGAAAAGGCAGGCGGGCAAGGGGAAAGCATGCTCACACGGCGCATGACGCCGGTAGCCAATCTTTCGTGGCAGGCGGTGAACGCTCCGCGGGCATCGCTTCTTTTGAGGGCCTCTTTTCAGGACCTTTTCCGTCTGCCCACTTTCTCCGAGGCTTATTACTATCATCTCGGTAGCAGCGATCTCCGTCCCGAGCGTACGCGTCAGCTGGGCGGCGGTATGGCTTTTTCATACGGCAACCGGCGTTCGGACGCCGGCATGCTCTGGACATTATCGGCCGATGCCTATGCCAACCACGTGAAGGATAAGATTATGAGCGTGCCTTACAATCTTTTCATTTGGCGGACGGTGAACATGGGACTTGTGGAGGTTGCCGGCATCGATCTGTCTTTGGCAGGCCGTCAGCCTTTGATTCCGCAACACCGGCTCTATGTGGCGGCAAACTATAGTCTCCAGCATGCGGCAGACCGTACCGCGCCGGGGAGCGAGGGATACGGCCGGCAGGTGGCCTATACACCGCTGCACAGCGGCAGTGCTTCGGCGGCGTATGAAAATCCGTGGATGAACTTAGTGGTGCACGCCACGTTCTCGTCCGAACGCTGGAGCACCAATGAACATCTGTCTCAGACACGCCTGCCGGCTTATGTGGAAGTGGGGATCGGCGTTTACCGCTCTTTTAGTCTGGGCTGTGCGGCAATAGACGTAAGGGCCGATTTGCTCAATGCCTTGGACCGGCAGTATGAAGTAGTGCGCCGCTATCCCATGCCGGGGCGCGCTTACCGCTTTGAGGTGAAAGTGACGTGGTGAGTAGAAAATTGGCCGGCAAACGTGTGGACGACATGAGAC
>NZ_BEWW01000083.1 GCF_002933955.1 Prevotella sp. MGM2 | reverse complement strand
CGGAATGTAATGGAAAGTTAAATATGTTAAAGTCCGGAAGCCGGCTGGCGGTTTCTTCTCACCTGAAAAATGTTTATATTTTAAAAAATTGTGATACAACGCTTTACTGAAAAACTGATGCGGCAACGCTTTTGAATGCTTGCACGTGTCGGAAAAAAATGAGAACTTTGTATGCTGTTTCCCCCATTTCATCTGTAGCCCGCTGTTCGCCGGCATCAGTTTGTCAGCCTATGGATGTGGGGTACGGCTACTTATACAGTTTGAAATAAAAATGGACAATTCCGCCGCCGACAAGTGGCAAGCTTGTTTGGACTACATAAAGGCTGGCTTACCTGCCGGTGAGTTTGCAACGTGGTTTCGCCCGCTTACTTTTGTGGATTACAAAGGGAAGCGGCTCACGGTCAGTGTACCCACCAAATACGTTGGCGACTATATCCGCGACCACCATCGAGAACTCGTGAGCAATGCCCTGAACCACGTCTTCGGCGAAGGGATCCAGCTCATCTGGCGCAACGACGAGGCCATAAGGCAGTGGCAGGAGGCGCAGGAACAGACCCGCCGGCAGCAACAGAAGAGCATGGGCGCCACGCCGGCACTGCCGCCGATCGACCCGCATCTGAACGCCTGCTACACGTTTGACAATTTCGTGATGGGCGAGAGCAACAAACTGGCGCGGACGGTGGCGCTTTCCATTGCCGAAAAACCGGGACAGACGACTTTCAACCCTTTTTTTCTTTACGGTCCGTCAGGAGTCGGAAAGACGCATCTGGTCAACGCACTGGGAGTGCGCCTGCGTGAACTTTATCCCGAAAAGCGCGTTCTTTTCGTGTCCGCCCACGTGTTCAAGACACAGTATACCGACGCCGTTATCCATAACACATCCAACGACTTCATTAATTTTTATCAGTCCATCGACGTTCTCATCATCGACGACATACAAGAGATTACCACCGCCAAAACGCAACAGGCTTTTTTCCATATATTCAATCACCTGCAACAGAACCGCCGCCAGCTGATAATTACCTGCGACCGTCCGCCGGTGCTTTTCGAAGGCATTGAGGAGCGCATGCTCACGCGCTTCAAGTGGGGCATGATAGCTGAGATGGAAAAACCCGACACCAAATTGCGTAAGGCCATACTGGAGTCGAAAATCCGCCGCGACGGGCTGAGTTTTCCCGGTGAGGTGGTGCAATACATCGCACAGAACGTGGAAAGCAGCGTGCGCGAACTTGAAGGTATCATCAACAGCATCATGGCTTACTCCGTTGTAGACAATTGCGACATAGACCTGGCACTCACAGCCCGCGTTGTGGCCCGCGCTGTCAATCTGGAAAAACGCGAACTTACGGCCGACAGTATCCTCTCGGCCGTATGTCAGCATTACGGGGTGAAACAAAAGGATGTTCTCTCCAAAAGCCGTAAGCAGAACATGGTGCAGGCGCGCCAGCTCACCATGTATCTTTGTCATAAATATACCGATATGTCTTATTCCCAAATAGGCCGGTGTATCGGCCGGCGCGACCATTCCACTGTGCTTTACAGCTGCGAACAGACCGGCCGGCGCATTTCCGTCGACAGGAACTTCCGGCACGAAGTGGAGGGGCTTGAGGCCGTTTTGAAGAAGTAAGGAAAAAACGCAAACGGAAAGTTTTTTTATCCACATACCTGTTCTTTATATTATTTATTTGACAAAGGCGAAGGTTGTTTGGCATTTTTTTGTATTTTTGCAAAACAACTAACCGCAACAATAAATAAAACGACAGAAATATGAAACTGAAAATTGCCGTATTACCCGGTGATGGCATCGGGCCGGAAATATCCGTACAAGGCGTAAACGTCATGAAAGCAGTTTGCCGCAAATTCGGCCATGAAGTAACATTCAAGGAAGCTCTGTGCGGTGCTGCTGCCATTGATGCCGTTGGCGATCCCTTTCCGGCCGACACGCTTGCCGTTTGCCGTGAGGCGGACGCGGTTTTGTTCTCGGCCGTGGGCCATCCCAAGTTCGATAATAATCCCGCTGCCAAGGTACGTCCCGAACAGGGGCTGCTCGCCATGCGCAAACAATTGGGATTGTTTGCCAACATCCGTCCCGTACAGACCTTCGACTGCCTTGTGCACAAATCTCCATTGAAAGACGAACTGGTGCGTGGCGCCGATTTTATTTGTATACGCGAGCTGACTGGCGGCATGTACTTCGGCGAGAAAAAGGAAGGCGCCGACTATGCCTACGACACCAATGCCTATAGCCGCGAAGAGGTGGAGCGGATATTGAAAGTAGCTTATTCCTATGCCTTGCGCCGCCGCAAGCATCTTACCGTAGTGGATAAGGCCAACGTTTTGGCCTCAAGCCGTTTGTGGCGTAAGGTGGCGCAGGAAATGGCTCCGCAATTCCCCGAAGTGGAGACTGACTACATGTACGTGGATAATGCCGCAATGCGCATGATACAGGAACCGAAATTCTTCGATGTCATGGTGACGGAAAATACCTTTGGCGACATCCTTACCGACGAAGGCTCCTGCATCACCGGTTCGATGGGACTGTTGCCATCGGCCTCGACAGGCGAAAGCACTCCTGTGTTCGAACCAATCCACGGCTCATGGCCTCAAGCCGCCGGACAAAATATAGCCAACCCCTTGGCACAGATTCTGTCAGTAGCCATGATGTTCGAATATTTTGGTTTGGCAGAAGAGGGTGCCCTTGTACGTCGTGCTGTAGACGCCAGTTTGGATCAGAATGTGCGTACGCCGGAAATCCAAGTAGCCGGCGGTGCGGAATATGGTACTAAAGAAGTGGGAGAATGGATTGTCAGATTCATCGACCAGGCATAATTCTGTAAGAAATAACAGGTATATCCCTAGCAATGGCGCGGAAGAGAAAAGTAGTTGGCTTTCTCTTCCGCGCCATTGCTAGGGAATATGTTCAACTATCGGGAAAAGTTCCTTAAAGTTCCATTCCCATGATGTAGTCGTTCATGAAATATCCCCCGCCTATAGGGAAATCTCCTGAACGTAGCCGGCGCATTCCCAAATGTTCATAAAAGCTGACTGCACGGTTGTGGCGGTTGACGTTCAGTTCCATCAGGCATGGTGTCGGGTGTGTTTTGCGGATATAGTCGGTAACGTGTTCAAACAATGACCGTCCTATGCCGCGGCCATGAAATTCGGGCAGGATGTAAATCTTTTGCAGATGGAAAAGGTCTGCTCCCTGTTGCTCGATCGAAGCATAACCGCAAGGATTTCCGTTGATCTCCGCCAGGAGAAACACGTGTCCTTGTTTGTTTATCTGGTCATGCAGGCTGTCTTCGGAGTACATCCATTCCATCATATACTTCAGCTGTTCGGGACTGATAATGTCACAATAAGTGGCAGGAAAGGCAATCTCCGCAATGTGACGGATATCAGGAATGTCTTGGGCGGTGGCTTTACGGAATGTAATCATGTGTCGGCAAAAAGAGTTTTACAAATGGCTGAGCTAGTTTCATTTTTCATTGGGATTAACTCCGCTCACCCTGCAAACAGGTTTTTCAACAGGAAAAAGAGGATAGGCATGCCGAGGGCCGGCAGCAGATTGATGGTCTTACAGTCCTTGATGTTTAGTACGCCGAGACCGGCTGCCGCAATAAGCACGCCACCTACCACCGATACTTCCGCAATAAGTTCGTCAGAGATAAAAGCTGCCGAAATATGCGCGATTCCGTAGAACATGCTTTGCCACACAAAAACGGCTAAGGCCGTAAGAGCCGTACCAAATCCGTAGGTAGAGGCAATGGCAATCATGGTCACGAGATTGAGTGTGGCCGCAGTCATGAGGTAGGTGTTGTCGCCGTAGAGCGCGCTGAGGACCGGTCCCATCATAGAGAGTGTTCCCACGCAGCAGAGCAGCACTCCTGTAGTGATACCTTCTGCCAGATTGGAGCCGCCCGAAACTTTTTTAGTGGCGCGCTCCATGTGTTGGTCAAGTCGCAACATGGTGCCGAGCAGTCCGCCCACGGCCAAACAGATGATAAACAATACCGGATAGTCGCTCTCCTGCATATTGGCCATAGCGACATTCACGCCCAATACGAGTGCTGCGAGTCCCATAGCAGTGTTGAGTACAGTGATGTACTTCTCGCGGATACCCTTTCGTGCCAATGCCCCGATGGCACTGCCTGCAATGACGGCTACCGCATTGATAATGATAGCATACATAATATTTAGTTTTATTTGACAGCTGGAAAAGGCGCGTGAGTTTGACCCCTTCGGGCACGCGGGCCTTACCCCTTTGG
>NZ_BEWW01000082.1 GCF_002933955.1 Prevotella sp. MGM2 | reverse complement strand
GTATAAAAACAATTGGAAATATGCGATTAAAAAACATTTTAACCATGATCACATTTGCGGCCACCGCAACCATGGCAGCCCAATCCCCGCTGCCTTCAGGGCTGGACAAGAACAACATGAACCTTTCGGCAAAACCCGGAACCGACTTTTTCGAATACGCCGGCGGCGGATGGATGAAAGCCCATCCCCTTACGGCCGAATATGCCCGTTACGCCCAGTTTGACGCGTTGCAAGAGACTAACCGCAAGCAATTGCGCGAACTCATTGAAACCATGGCGACCCAGCAGGCTCCCCAAGGCTCGCTGCAACAGAAAATCGGCGGTCTCTATCGCCTAGCCATGGACAGTGTCCGCCGCAACGCCGAAGGATACGCCCCCATCAAGAATTATCTTGAAGCAATCGGCAACATCAAGAGCCGCAAGGAACTGCAATACGAAGTGGCACGTCTTTCCTCCAAAGGCGTCAGCAGTTTCTTCGGTTTCGGCTGCGACGCCGACCTCAAGGACTCCCGCTGGAATCTCATGCAAATCAACCAGGGTGGCATAGCCATGGGCGAACGCGACTACTATCTGGCCGATGACGAACCGACCCGAAAGATCCGAGAGGCTTACAAACAATACGTCAAGAAACTCTTCGTCATGACCGGAAAGGATGACGCCGCGGCCCAAAAAGCCATGGAAGGCGTGATGAACGTGGAAACACGCATCGCCAAGGAATCTTACAGTATGACAAAACTACGCGATGTGGAGGGCAACTACCACAAGATGACTTACGGCCAGCTGCTCAACGACTTTCCCGGCATCGACTGGAGCACGCTGTTTCTCCTCAACGGCGTGCCGGCGTTTGAGCACATCAGCGTCAACCAGCCTGAACCGATCCACGAGGTTGAGAAAATTCTCGCAGAAGTGCCGCTTGAGGACTTGAAGTCCTATCTGTATTTCTGCGTTGTTGACGATGCCACCGGCCTGCTCAGCGATGATTTTCGTGCCGCCAGTTTCGACTTTTACAGCCACACCATGAGTGGCGCCGAGCAGGACCGGCCGCGCTGGAAACGCGCAGTGGGAGCCGTTGAGGGCGCATTAGGCATGGCTGTCGGCAAGATGTACGTTGAAAAATATTTTCCCGAATCCTCCAAGCAGCGGATGCTCCAGCTTGTGAAAAACCTTCAGGAAGCCTTGGGACAGCGCATCGACAAGCAGGAATGGATGAGCGATGCCACCAAAAAACAGGCACACGAAAAGCTCAACTCCTTTTACGTGAAAATAGGCTATCCCGACACGTGGATGGACTATAGCGGTCTGGTTATCGACGAAAAGCTTTCTTACTACGAAAATATGGCACGTGCCTCACAGTTCATGAGCCGCTACTACATTGACAAGCGTGTCAACAAGCAGACCGACCGCACGGAGTGGCTCATGACACCGCAAACCATCAACGCCTATTACAATCCCACCACCAACGAAATCTGTTTCCCCGCCGGCATTCTCCAGCCGCCGTTCTTCAATGCCCAAGCCGACGACGCCTGCAACTACGGAGCCATTGGCGTTGTCATAGGGCACGAGATGACACACGGATTCGATGATCAGGGCAGCCAGTTTGACAAAGACGGCAACCTGCGCAACTGGTGGACGCCCGAGGACAATGAACAGTTCAAGGCACGCACCAAGGTGATGAAGGATTTCTTCGACAACATAGAAGTGCTCCCGGGCATGAAAGCCAACGGACAACTTACTTTGGGAGAAAACATTGCCGACCACGGTGGACTCAACATTGCCTACCAGGCGTTTAAAAACGCCACCAAGGCTCAGCCCTTGGGCAAGAAGGACGGCTTCACTCCCGAGCAGCGCTTCTTCCTCAGCTACGGACTGGTGTGGGCCAACAACACCCGCGAGGCCATGTTACGCCAGCTCAACAAAATAGACCCGCACTCCGCCGGTCGCTGGCGCGTCAACGGCGCCCTGCCCCATATCGACGCATGGTATGAGGCCTTCAATATCAAAAAGTCCGATCCGCTCTTCGTACCCAAGAAGAAGCGTGTGAACATTTGGTAACGAAACCAACCAACGGGCAGACAGGCCGGCGGACACTTCCGTCCATTCCACACGGCTTGCCTGCCCGTTTTTCTACACATTAATTTTTCTAGCTGAAACATCCGCATGCTTTATCTTCCGAAAGGCCTTCCGGCAGCCGATATTCTTACCTCTGAAGGTTACGATGTCGCCGTCTGCAACCGACATCCGGCCCACGCGCTTGCAGACGGAACCGCGCGCATCCTGCTCCTCAACCTGATGCCTGAAAAAGCCGTCACCGAACTCGACATAGCCCGCGTTCTGGCCCGAACCGGCCGTGACCTGACGCTCATTCCCATGAAAATAAGTGGACAGTCCTACAAAAACACGCCGCAATGCCACATGGATGCTTTTTACACCGACTTCGAGGCCCTGCAGGCGGAACGTTTCGACGGTCTCATCATCACCGGTGCCCCGGTGGAACACCTGCCCTTCGAACAAGTGCGCTACTGGCCGCAGCTATGCACTATTTTCGACTGGGCCGACACACATGTCACCTCTACGCT
>NZ_BEWW01000081.1 GCF_002933955.1 Prevotella sp. MGM2 | reverse complement strand
GATGATAATGATGCTGAGGGAAAACTTTCATCCTTATCCGGCATCTTTTTGTCGTAAATGATTCATCTATTTTATTTTGGGCATACCGGCCATTCCCGGCATTTTGGGCATGTGAGCCATCATGCGTCCCATTTTCGATCCCGTTACCATTTTCATCATTTTACGCGTTTGGTCAAATTGCTTTACGAGACGATTGACTTCCTGAAGGGATGTTCCCGAACCTTTGGCAATGCGATTCTTTCGGCTTTGATTGAGAATTTCGGGGTTCTTGCGCTCTTTAGGTGTCATGGATAGGATGATAGCCTCTATGCCCTTAAAGGCGTTGTCGTCTATCTCCACGTCTTTCAAGGCCTTGCCCACACCGGGTATCATAGAAGCCAGATCTTTGAGATTGCCCATCTTCTTAATCTGTTGTATCTGGGCCAGAAAATCATTGAAGTCGAATTGGTTTTTCTGTATCTTGCGTTGAAGTTTGCGGGCTTCCTCCTCATCGTATTGCTCCTGAGCACGCTCTACGAGGCTGACAATATCGCCCATTCCCAGGATGCGGTCAGCCATGCGGTCGGGATGGAACACGTCAAGGGCTTCCATTTTTTCGCCTGTACCGACAAATTTTATAGGCTTGTCTACTACGGTACGGATGGAAAGAGCTGCTCCGCCGCGGGTATCACCGTCGAGTTTCGTCAATACTACACCGTCATAATCCAGACGTTCATTGAATTCCTTGGCTGTGTTTACGGCGTCTTGTCCGGTCATGGCGTCCACCACAAACAGCGTCTCATCGGGCCGGACGGCATCCTTGATGGCGGCAATCTCTTTCATGAGCGCCTCGTCAATGGCCAGTCGTCCCGCGGTATCCACGATTACGGTGTCGAAACCTTTGGCCTTGGCCTCGCGTATGCCTTCAAGCGCAATGGCTACGGGGTCTTTCGACTCCATGTTCATATATACAGGCACGTCTATCTGCTCCGCCAGCACACGTAATTGCTCAATGGCGGCGGGGCGGTAAACATCGCAAGCGACAAGCAGCGGGCGGCGGTTCTTCTTTGATTTGAGTAATAAAGCCAGTTTTCCTGACAATGTAGTCTTACCCGCACCGTTCAGACCAGCCATCAAGATGACAGCTGGCCGGCCCGACAGATTGAGTTCTGCAGCTTGTCCGCCCATCAGTTCGGCCAGTTCGTCATGAACTATTTTCACCATCAACTGTCCGGGTTTCACGCTTGTGAGGACGTTCTGTCCTAAAGCTTTTTGCTTTACCGTATCTGTAAAGGTCTTGGCCACTTTATAATTGACGTCAGCATCGAGTAATGCACGGCGTACGTCTTTCAGAGTTTCGGCTACGTTAATTTCCGAAATGCGGCCTTCTCCCTTGAGTATCTTAAAAGACCGTTCGAGTCTTTCGCTTAAATTTTCAAACATAACTATCAGATGATTTTGCGCGCAAAGATAGTCAAAAATATTGAGAGAGGGGAAAGATATTTCTACTATCGTGAGAAGTATCTTTCCCCTCGGTATAAGGTTCCACGTTTACAATGGAATCATTCCATTGCCTTCAGATATATCACAGCACTGTCAAAGCGTTTGGAACAGGCAAAGTCCAAGCCGATAGTCATGAGGTCTTCGCCGCTCATAACCTTACCGTTTTGGGTGCAGGCGGCTTCGAACGGTGAAGCAATGTTCACTTCCTCTATCTTATAGTTGAGACCGGGATCAAGGCCCTGCAGATTTACGTGGAGTGGGGCGGTTTCATCTTTTACCTGATAAACGAACAAGGCCGCTGATGTGTGTTCTTCCGGCTCTACATAGGAAATGACGGACCGAGAGGTCTCGTAGGGCGATATCAGACGATAAAGGTCTCCGAACTGGACAACGGGGCGTAGCTTCTCTTTGTACGCTTTCACGGCTCGGCGGGTGATTTCACTCTCCTCTTTGGTCATTTTTGCGGGATTGGCGTCCATGCCCAAAACCCCGCTCATGGCTACATCGAAAGCGAATTTAAAGGGCTGATGGCCCATGTGGGTGACGTGTGCACCGATGACTCTGGCCGGAAATACGTGAGAGTGCCCCCATTGTATGAATACACGCGCAAGAGGCGTGGTGTTGTCGCTTGTCCAGAATTCGTGGAAAAATTGCAAGGCACCGTAGTCGTTGCGGGCCGGACCGGCGGAACAAAGCATCATTTGCAGTTTGGGATGTCGGCGCATCACTTCTCCGAAAACCCGGTACAGCCCTTTTGTGTAGTCATACCACAGATGCTGTTGCCGGCGGCCGAGGTAATGGGAATAAGGATTGTGAAAGGGACTGTTACAGTCCCACTTCACGAAAGAGATGCCGGGATTGGAGTCGATGATGCCGCAGAAGGATCGGATGCAGAATTCCTGTACTTCAGGGTTGCTCAGGTCCATCACATATTGTCCGCGTTGCAGATGAGGAGTACGGTCAGGCTCGCATAGGAGCCATTCTGGATGCTCTTTTACGAGGCGTGCATCAGGATTGGCCATTTCCATCTCCACCCATAGTCCGAAATCAATGCCGGTCTTTTTGGCTTCGTCGATGATAGTCTTCATACCGTTAGGATGCATGACGGGGGTAGGATTCCATTCTCCCAGTACGCGTGCCTTATCCTCCAGCCCGAACCATCCGTCATCGAGCAGAAAAAGTTCGTACCCCAGTTCTTTGGCCGGCGCGAGGAAGGGAATGATAACTTTGTCTGCCGTGTTCATGCCCGTTGCTTCCCAGTTGTTGAAAATGGTGCGCAGCGGTTTGTGCCCGTTGCGTATGCCGTAGTTGAGTGCCCAGCGGTGCAGGTTCCGGCTGGCCTGTCCCTTACCTTTGTCCGTAAAGGTATAAATGAGTTCCGGCGTTGTAAAACTTTCTCCGGAGCCGAGTGTGTAATCGGAAGACCAGTTGTTGATGCCGGCAAACACCGAAAGGTTACCGTTTGAGGACATGTCGAAATTCAGTTTCCAGTTGCCCGACCACTTCAGGCTCCCTGCCATAACGCTACCGGTCGTTTCTGTAGCTCTGCCTTTCACTGAAAGCATGAAGTGCTGCTGGCGTTCATTGGAACTCGTAATGCCCCACCGGTTTTCAAAAATCTTTTCACCGGGCAGGAGTTTAGTTTCGTCTACGTTAAATTCATTCATATAGCCGCCTGTGAACTGGGTCAGCCAATAGTCGCCGCCGCGGAAGAGCATAGCCGCCGATGCCACATCTTTCAGCACCACGTCGCCCGCCTCATTGTTATGTATCTCAGCCCATTGCTCTATGAC
>NZ_BEWW01000080.1 GCF_002933955.1 Prevotella sp. MGM2 | reverse complement strand
AATTTAACACTTTTCTCAAAATTCATGCACCGTGTTTTCGGCTTGACCCATTTTATGCTTGATTTTACCAGCGTAGAACACATTAGTTAATATATGATGTAACTTCTGTTTAGATAGGTTTAATCCGTATGGTTTAAGTTTTTCCATAATCTGAAAGTTTGCCATGCCTTGTAATTTCCACTGAAATGCTTTTCTTATCAGTTTGCCATCTTCATTAATGGTATAAGTTCTATTACGACTTTTTCCTTCTTTATCATAGCCCAAAGGAACGGCACCCGTATAGACACCACTCTGCAAACAACTGATACGACCTTTTGTAAACTTGTCTGTACGGTTGGCATTGTCCCACTCCGCAAAACAAAGTTTCATTTGTAACATCATCTTTTGGTTATGGTCGCTTGTTCTCAATCCTGTGGTTGCTTCAATAATAGTCACACCTATCTCAAGCAACTGGTTTAATATAGTGCTACCTTGCCCCGTATCTCTTGAAAAACGGTCTATTTGCGATACAATCAGAAACTTAACTGTATTATTTCGCTTTATAAACGAAATCATTTCTTTAATAAACTTACCTGGTGTCTTCGCTGATTCGTGTGACCCACCAAATGAATTAATTACATTAAATCCGTTAGACCTTGCATAATCAGTGCAACAGTCCTTTTGATATTGAAGGCTTCCTCCGTTATCTTCTTGATACTTCGTTGAAACTCGTGTCCAAATAACACAATTTACTTTATTCATATATTTACTCTTTACTTATTATTATCAAATTACGATCTTTCTATTACTCAAATTAAAGAAAATCGCTGAGGGATTTTATGCCTTCAGCGTTTTCTAATACTGCTTATATCAAACAGTTCTGCGTACATCTAAACTCTACCATAACACGTTGGATGGTACTTTCCTCAATATCAAAAAGTTTTATTAGAATACTCTGAAAAGAGTTTTTAGTTCCATTCGTCTGAAAGAGAGAAAGGTTTTCTTTCAGAAAGTAGATATTAAGATTATTATCCATGCAACGTTTCATAGTGGTAAACATCTCATCCACTTTACGACCTAAACGACTTAAATCATTTATTAGAAGTGTGTCTATCCTATTTTCAATACAGTAATCCAAGCATTCACGCAATACGGAACGTTCGTCATTGCATTTTGCTCCGCTGATATGTTCCTCAAACGTTTTAATTACATTAATTTCATTCTTTGTAGCGAAAGCATTAAGGTTAGAAACTTGACGGTCAGTTGACTGTCTGTCGGTTGCGTTTGCAACCCGTGTAAAAATAACAGAATTTGTTTCATTCATCTTTTTACTCATTTTTAATTGTTATTACTATCTAATACTATTTCTGCCAATGACTTAAATAAATTAATCACTGCTTGTAATTCCTCATTGCTAAGGTTGTATGTTTTGAGTAGTTGTTTTTCATATTCAGACATTTAATGAAGTTATTAAAATCCGCTCTAAGGCGGTTATTCGCTTTTCAGCCTCCTTTGTTCCACCTCAGACACAAAGGACTTTTGGTCGGCAGGATAAACTTAGAACCCTTATGTAATGTCTGATAATTTATCGCGAATTGTTATCAGTCTGTTCCAAACATACCTCCTACATTTCATAGTACAAAATAAAAATGGCACTTTTTTATTCTAACCTACGCTATAAAATGAAAATCGCTGGAGACTTTATATCTTCAGCGACTTCAATAAATTCTACATTATTAGAATATATATTCTTATGGAGCAACAGAATCACACACTACCGCTTCGGTTTCTGCCTCATCTACTATATCTGACCGCACATCTCTCATTGCTTTTTCATAATTACTTTTGCATGATTGGATTATATTATTTATAGAATCAGAAGGCATACATAGCTTGTACATTGTTATATTTGTTCTATTTCCACCCTGCTGTACATATCCCTCTCCACTTTTCAAATTGAACTGAACATATAAATCTATCTTCTGTCCATTGGGAAAGGTCATTTCATTTTTCCCTTTGAAGTATTCTCCATGAGAAATTTTCGCCTCAAGTGGATATCCATTAAGGTAGGCATTCCTTATAGTACCATCTTTCAATTCATATACAATAGGAAAAACGGTCGGGTAAAACCAATAATAAGAACCATCTTTTAACAAGTCCTCATTAGCCACAATAGAATCTGTCACCTCATCCTCATATAAAGGAGATTCATTGTTTATAGAAATATTAGGGTACAAGAAATAGCCACATACACCACCAACACAAACAGACACCAATACAAGCAGAGACACAATAACCTTATTAACAGAACGATTTTTAGTTATTACCTCTTTATGACTGTTGCCAACTTCATTCTTTGTGGTATCTATTGGTTCACACTCAATATTATTATTTTTACCACATTTCGGACATCGCTCTGCCTTATCTGACATTTGATGCCCACAATATTTACATTTAATAAGTGCCATAATTACCTCTGATATTTAAAAGGATTAGGACTTCCATAACTATTTTCGCTTTTATCAGAATCCTTAAAAAGGAAAAAGATATTAGCAATAGGACAAAGCACCCACCATCCGCTTCGGTTAATATCGTGCATACGTCGAACACTTACACCTAACCAAGGAATAAATCCTATTACTAAACAAAGAGATAAAAAGAAAAAAGGATTATAAAACGGAAATCCTACAAACGAGAAATATTCACGGCGTGAGGCACGACCATGAAATGTAGCAAACTTTGTTTTGAATATGTGCCACCATACCTTAACACATTCCCACCAAAATTCAAAACATTCATAAATACGTTGTGCAAGGTCAAATTTACGGCCTTTGAACACTTTATAAAACTCACAACTCCAAAAAAGTTCTGAAACTGTTTTATATTCGTCAGTATTTTGTGTTGAAGTTAATGGCTGTTGTGTAGTGTCGAAGGATGTTTCAGAAGTAGTATTAGTAACTATAGGACACCCACATTCAGGACACATATTTTCTGTTCCGTTAAGTGGATAACCACACTCTGGACAATTATTCTGTTTCATTTTTATTACTATATTAAAGTGATTCGGCAAACGATGTTTGCTGGATCACAGACCATCATTCAATTTATTGGAAGTGTTATAGTACCGTTTACAATGAATGATTCAAACCCTCTCATATCTTCAAATGTTGCGTTGCTGAATGAAATAGTTACATTTTTACTATTTTTCTCCGTTACCTTTACAGAAGTATTTGAAGTTGGCATTCCTATTATTGCTTCATCAGTACTCCAAGTAAGAGTGAAGTTTTCATCTGTTAGTGCTGACCCTTTAACTACCTCATCCCAACCATAGATTGAAAAGTTCAATTCGTTGTCATTGTTATAAACAAGACAACTGTAATCGTTTCCATTCACATCAGCCATTGTGTTAGTAAAAACGTGCTTTTTACCATCAATGGTAAGTTCCATTTTACCATTATTAGGGTCGTTGGGTTCGTCATCGTCATCACTACAACTAGTAAGAGCGAATGACATAGTGGCAAAGAGAGCCACAAAGAAAAGATAAAAATACTTTTTCATTTTTTGTTTCTCCATGCACCTATGGCTCTGCGATGCGATTTTGTTGTAAATGATAGTAGGCATATAAAGAAGTGGAGCCACTTTTCAACTTATTCATTGGTGTGGGCTTCGACTCCCATAAATCGGAACAAGTGATAGCAACTCCACTTTGACCGTATATCATAGGGATATGACAATACAAGCCAAAGAGAGCGTACTTTCACCATCATTCTCGATTTATTGTTGAAGTTGTCGAAGTTTCACCAATCGAACGATGCGAAAACGCTTCTTTAATATGTCTGCTCGCCCTTTGTGGGTTTGCGACTGCAAAGGTAGCTAATTTTCGTGAAAGTACACTCTATAAGAGACTACTAAATAGACGTGGTGATTAAAAATCTAATGAATATCAAGTAGCATTACTTTATATTATAAGTTAAATTCCGCTTTTATGCGCTGGACGGTTGAAACAGAAACATCACAAAGTTTTGCAGTTCGTCTAACACTTGTACCTTTCTTAAGTTCTTTAATTACCTCTTTATATTCAACTTCCTTTTGCTCTTTTGATTTTCTATAACCCTCTTTCCTTCCTAATTTGCCACCATCTGCAATATATTTGGCTCTACCACTGTTTAATCTGAACTTGATATTTTCACGCTCCATTTCTGCACAAGTGCCAAGGACAGAGATAAATATGTTAAGGAAGGGGTTTTTAGTTCCATCGGGTTGAAAGATTGAAAGGTTCTCCTTTTGGAAGTAGATATTAAGGTTGTTATCCTTACATAGCTTGACATTGGCAAGAACTTCATCCACATTACGACCTAAACGACTTAATTCACTGATTAAAAGTGTATCTATCTTGTTTTCAATGCAGTAATCTAAACACTCACATAAAATGGGACGTTCCTCGTTGCGTTTTGCTCCGCTGATATGTTCCTCAAACGTTTTAACTACATTAATATCATTCTTTGAGGCATAGCCGTTGAGGTCTGAAACTTGACGGTCTGTTGACTGTCTGTCGTTAGTGCTTGAAACTCGTGCGTAAATTACTGCGTTCATATTCTTTCTTATTTAACTCCTTCAATTACAATACAAATATACAGCTAAATTCTGGCATAGGCAAATAAATCAAAGAATAATCTGAATACAATTCCATGTATTCTAAAAGTAGTTTTATAGAATTAAATGAATACGATTTCTAAAGAATACATTTTATGCAACTAACGCACGAATATCAATAGTAGAAGTCTTGTTATTCTGCAAACGCTTGTATAGTTCTTTATAGGGTTGCATCATTCTTTTAATTGAGGTGTTTTTGCTGGATAACGCTCTTACCTTAGCCTCAACCTTCACCATATCATAATCACAATCTTTTAATAATAACTCATGTTCATAATCCCGTAACGTTTGTGCCTTTTGCTGTTGAGGCTCATATCTGACAGCCTCATCTATGACCGTAAGAATAGGATTGGCTTTAGCGTTCAAAACATTCTGTATATTGTTATTTGGAATGTTTAGCAACTGTCTTATTTGCTGTTTGGTATTTATGTTTAACTCAAATCTGACCTTACCATTGAAGTATGAAAGGATTTCATTCTTTGCAGCGAGGCTATCTATAAAATTAATGTTATTAACCTTCTCCAATTCCTTATACTTATTATATATGGCTAACCGCTTCTTATATCTCGGAGTTGTGACTACATTTTCTAACACGATACCGCTATTGTATTGCTTCACCGTCCATTTGCGATAATTGGTGAGGTTTTGCCGTATGGTAGAATTAATCACATTAATATCTGTTTCTATATCCTTTGTTATATCACATTTCACCACCTCTGCATCGTGTAATATAGCCTCAATATCTAACCTACATATATTTAACTTGTTTATGTTGTTGAGGCTGTCTTTAATAGTTTCACGATTTATCAGCTGTGAGTATTTATCTAATAGTATCTTTCCTGTAAATTCTAACACAAGTTCACTATGAGCGTAATCTACCATAATTAATAATGAATAAGGTTTGTCTTGCTGATATTTATAATATAGCACCTCATCAAATTTGGTTACGGAAAGAAAAACCGAACTATCTATATCGGAGATATAATCTATCGAAGTAATCAATTTCATCTTGTCGAATTTTATCATTAAAAATTAAAACATAATACTTTATTTATTTGCAGTTGTGCAAGTTTTGTCATCTTGACAAGTAGTAAGGTAGGGGTTATTCCTCTACCTTTTCATTTGTTGGTTTCTTAGGGATTGTTTTCCAATAATCCCTAAGTCCATTGCTAATTTTCTCTTTGTGGGTAAATGACTTTGATTTACCTTTCATTGCCATACTGATTTTGGCTTTTGTTTCGTCTGAAAGTTCTCTAAACTGTCTCATATTTGTATTTTTCATAGTTTTATTATTTAACGTGAGTTCGATGAATTATAACTAAAAGAGTGACAGCTGAATAAGTTCGTTTTCTTCTGATTCAACCCTCTCTACTGCAATCATCGGCTTCTTTGGGAAGAATGAGTATGCCGCAAGCCCGGCCATAAGGTTGACAGTGAATCCGGTAACGGATCGGTGACGCGAATGTTCAATCTGGGCTATGTTCTTAAGTTCGTCATTGATGGTCTCGATGATGGCCCTTTTACGGAGAAGTATCTTGTCACTAAGCGTCATTATCTGTCCCTTCATATTATTTCTCAGTTTTGTAATAAGCTGAATACCATCGACAAACAACTTTGAGAAGATGTCCTTGGATATGTACCCTTTGTCGCCGACCAACTTTCCAAACAACTGTTCAACGAAAGTCTTGTTCTTGAGAGGTTCACGATCGTCAACATTACCTGGAGTTACCATAAAGCTTAACAGTTCCCCCATCTCATTGCATATCAGATGAAGTTTGAAGCCATAGAACCATCCCATCGAACACTGCCCCCGTTGAGCTATACCTTTAAAGACCTTGTGCATATGAATACGTTGGTTCCTGCATACGCGAAGCAATGTGCTGTCGACAAAGCTGATCCCGGTGCATTTCCCCATACAGCATCTCTTCACAAAGAGAATGAACGGGATTACAACCGTCCTTTCAAGTTCAGTAAATCGATTGTATGCCACTGTCTTTGGAAATATATCAGTCATATGTTCTTGAACTTCATTGATATAGAAATGCTTGAAACATTTATATCCGCTCAGGTGGAACAAAATCATTATGGTTATGATCTCCGCAGAGGACATTCTCGAGTCGCGATGATACTTGCGTTTGGACTTGTCGCGCTTAGGTGCAAGACCGTTTGCCTTGATGAATCGGTCATAAAGTTTGCAAAAGTCATCGGCCATACAGAAAATTTCAGTAATTTTGTCTCTTGAGATCATAGCAATGTATTTTGTGAAGTTGATTTGTAGTGATTTCAAATTTACAAAATATATTGCTATTTTACTAATAATCAACAACTTAATTTCGCCGAACTGACGTTATTTACTCTTACTATATATAAATATACCGTAGTTTGAAAAGTTTATCAAGTTCGGTAAGTTATATCTAAAAATTTTAGGAGGGAATTTTTCAATGTACGGCAAACGGTTCGTTCCTATATAGCTTACTATTATTAAGTATATTGAGTGCCAAGATACGTAAGTGAACACCCTGCCTAACAACAAGATAAGGAACGAAAAACAAGGAAAACGATACTGAAAGTTTATTCCTAACAATATAGATATGCTATGTAGACTATTCTCTATCAGCATACCAGTCGAGAAAATCTATTATCTTTGCAAAATCATCAAGAAAAGTTCGATAATCAGGCACTAAAGCGCACGAGAGGGAAGTTTTCAGCTTCCCTTTTTTGTGTCTCAACTTTAACGTTTTTAACCTTTCGTAACAATTTGAAGTGTTAAAACATAGGTTTGAAGCAGTTGTGTTGAAAAAGTCCGTATCGGAATTTTAACTCGAATACTTGGAA
>NZ_BEWW01000079.1 GCF_002933955.1 Prevotella sp. MGM2 | reverse complement strand
ACCGGAATTTCGGCTTGACCCAAAAATCCCCTGCCGAAGTCTCGACAGGGGTCAATCTTATTTTGCCCGCAAGGGGGCAGTCCCGCGTGCCTTTTCCAATGCCATTGGTGTGAGAATAATTCCTCCTATTGTAACGCCCCAACCAATAAAAGTAAAACACATCAAGCACTATGTCCTTCCCATATATATGGCAAGATGACTCTATCTTCCATAGAATAACATTGCTTGAAAATACTGAACACAAAGTAACAGAAGGAACCCTCCCTATACAAACATTGCCAAGGAATGAACATAATTTATCATTTCGCAAAAAACAGAGATAAGACTATAGTCTAAAGTCTTATCTCTGTTTTTGCGGAAAGGATAGGATTCGAACCTACGAAACCCTTTAGGGGTTTACACGCTTTCCAGGCGTGCCTCTTCAACCACTCGAGCACCTTTCCTTTAAGGTGATTACGGCATTATCCTTTAGGATTTGCGATGCAAAGGTAATATTTTTTTTTGAATGAAAACTTATTCTATCAAAAAAATATGTTTCATTTGGCTCTTTGACCATAAAAACACAAATTCTCTATTATCTAAAAAGAAGTTCAGCATCACGCTTAGCCGCCTCTTCCACCCATTTTTCGGGCACAAACTTCCATTCGCCTAACGCTTGTGGATGAATGGTACCTTGCCGGCGTATAGCTTCTATTAAATAATGGCGAAGGTCACGGTCGGTACGCCACAATATACGTCCCTCCAGACTATCTTTCGGCAGGCCGGCTCCTACTGTCAGCAAATCCCCACCGCCTCCACCACGATAAGAGTTCAATGCTACTCTATACTCTTTGTCCAGTTCGAACTATAATCGGCAAAACGAAAAGTGCAATTTTGAAAAACGAAAAGTACATTTTTTGGTGTTTTCCGGCCATTTCGGGCGCGTCTGTTTGACCGCCGTTCAATCATCGCTCAAACGCTGTTTAATCGGTTGAAAAATAGTTATTTTTACAGCAAAATAATCCCTCAAACTTTTTGCAGTTTGAGGGATTTTTCTTAACTTTGTATTGTTATCTTGGCCGCGTTCACACCGAATCTGCGGCCATTTTCGTAAGTATTCCGACGCATCTTTCTATCATTTTCGAGCGGTCGCGCTTCCATTCGGTCGCTTCCATCCCTTTGTCGTATGCCGGATAAGGTTGCTGCGGCTTTACGCACCGAAAACGCTTGTCGAGCGCGTAAATGTATCGGTAGGTCTTGACGTGGAACACTTCAAAATCGCCTATCAGCATCCCGACATTGGCGCGTAGAAAGCCCGACGGCGATGTTGAGTTGGTGAATATCTGCTCGTGTACCATCTCGCCGCTGCGTCTATTGCGCAGAAACTTTGTGAGGTGAAAGCCGTAATACTGAAAGTTGGCGGCTTTGTAGATAGTTCCGCAGCCGAGGCGACCGTCGGCGAAACTCTGCACGGCCACGAGGTCGGGGTCAAGGCGGCGCAGCAGCTTGATCGAGGCTGCTATCAGAATACTTTCGGCATTGTGGCCGAGTTCATCATCTATCCACATACGGTTGAGTTCGCACATCCACGCTTTCGGGTTGGGGTGCGTGAATATCCGGGCTTTGGGGTTCTTCATGTAGCCGTAGACGGCCACTCCGAGGCAACGGTCGGGTTCGTCGGCGCGGAAGATTCCGAAGTTGTAGACACCGAAACCTCCGTCATTCCATTTGTGGGAGTAGTGGTTCTTGACAATCATTTCCTTTGCGGTGGCCTTATCAACAGGCTTTATCAGAAGCCGTCCGAGCGAGGAGGTCTCCTTGTAAATCTCCGTGGGGAGACTGTTGCTGTCAGTCATTCAGCATAAAATGGGGTTTGATAGTTAGTGAAACGGTTGGTTATCTCGCCCCTTTTGCGTAATTTTGCAGTGCCAATCACATACTAAAAGCAGCGACACACGGCGGTCAAAAGGCTATAACAGCCCTCGACTGCGCGGTGTGCCGCTGCTTTGTGATTGTATGTGATTGGCGTCCTACAATCAAGTCGGGGGCTGTTTTTTATTGCCCACCGACGTATGTTTTCGTTTATTCTGTTTTTTTCATCGGCTATTTCATTGGGGTTAAGATTTTAACATATATCTTTGCGCCATGCATTACACCCTCGACAGTTTTGCGATTTCGATTTCAAGATAGTGTATGGTGTGTGCGGCATGTGCGATTCCCTCTCACACTAAGTTATCGCGGCAATGGCCGCGTCCGACAGCAGGGATTGAGCGTCTTATAGACCCCGTTGAGATGATTTTGAACGAAGCACCGACTGGATTAGTCAGCGACAACCTACAAGATTTCACAACAGAGCATATATTGAGTTACGACCGCCGGGGTTTTTAGAGGAGCAGTTTTTCAACCGCCCCTCTTTTTTTGTCCCTAATCGGCAGAGAACCCACGGCGCACCACGGTCTTGTTGGTCTTCTTGTCGAGATGAAACCAAAGGCGGTATTTCATACGCGCCATCTCGCCGCCCGCGCTCTTGAACGTCTTCCCGGCTGCGGCAAACTGCAACGCGATCCGCGCATAGCAGCAAGCCTGTGTCTTGGGCTTTGTGCCTTTCCTGGAAGCTTTGACGCGAGTTCCGACCACTTTGTAGAGGCCGTTCCCGGCGGCGATTTCTGACAGACTCCCGCTTGCCACAATCATATCCGAGCAGACAGATCCGAGTTCCTTTCCGATAAGGGCATTGTCCTCCTTGTCGGTTACGCCTATGCACTTAGGCACATACCAGTTGTTGGGTGAGGAGGTGGAGAGTATCACGCCCTTGTAATGCACGTATTGGTTCTTCGGTTGCCGGAGCATACTCTTGCCTTTCCACGCGGCGTTTGTGCCTGTCGTGCCGCCGGAACGACGCTTTCGGCTGCGCTTCTTCTTGCGGAGCAGCACAAGCTGAACCCCCTCCGGGATAAAGCCGTGGCGCACATAGACGGTCGAGCCTTTTACCACCTTAACGTCGATATGCAGGTTTTCCGTTACCGGGTAGAAACCTCCCCACGTCTTTGCCGCGCTGTTCCAATAGCGGACGTAGCGGCGCAGGTCGGGCAGGATCTGTTCCTGTGTGATGTTGTTCGCGCTGTGGCGGTAGACGTTAATCGTGTATTCCTCCGCGCCGTTCAGAGCGAAACACCCCTTGCGGCAGTTAAGACGCACGTTGTCCTTTTGCGCGTCCAACTGAACGCGGGTGAGGCTGTCGGTAGACAATACGGTGAGTTTCTTGGCGAGGTCGCTGTTGACGGCGGTGTAGTCGAGCAGTTTCTTTGCCAACTGGTCGTTGGTTTCTATCATCGAGAACCCGGAGGCCGGATATAATCCCGGCACGTTCTTTGTATATGTCGGCACATATTCGGCGTAACGGTAAATCCGCGCCTCGCGGTAGGTCGTGCCGTCGGCCACGATGTTCTCGGTTGTCTCCCGGATCTGAATGCCGTTGCCCGGCTTGGCTGCGGCCTTGAAGCGCAGCACCTCGCCGTCTATCACCACAACGCCGTCGGCGGTGGCCGTAGGTGCGAGCAGGATGTAACGTTTACCGCCTATCCTTGCGAATGCCTGTAAAAAGGTAATCTGGTCTTGTATGAACGACAGCCCCTGCGTCGATAATGGATACAGGCCATTGCCACCACTTGCGACCGCCGTTGATAAATATTCCGCTCTGTTCATTGCTTGAGTTTGTTGGGGTGTAAATCGGAGTTTTTGAAAGGATTCTGTATTGCTCCACAATGGCCTTCACCTTGTCGAGCTGCGTTGTGTAGATGTTGTTGGGGACGCGCACGATGAACGAGTTCTGCGGCGCGTTGAGCCGCGCTTCGTCGGCGAGCAGCGGTGTCGGATGTTCCGGCGGCTCACCCTCTACGGGCTTGCGGTTCTTCTTCTCGTCCACGGCGAGCAACTGGTTCGGCATCGTCGGGTCTTTTGCATAGACCCACTCCCCCTCGTATGCCCCCGCGTCCTCGATCTCAAACCCTTTTTTCAGATTGAAAGCGTCGTTGAGAGCGGCGCGGAGATAGCACACCTGCCCGTTGTGGCTCAACCTGTATATGTGGTCGCCACGCGCCCGCAGGAAGCGCGGGTACAGCCCTGTGTCGTCGCCGAGGTAGAGCGGCGAGCATAAGGCGCGGCAGAAAGCGAACACCCGGCGCAGACGCAGGAACGT
>NZ_BEWW01000078.1 GCF_002933955.1 Prevotella sp. MGM2 | reverse complement strand
TCCACACGCGCGTCGGCTATATAATAGAATATGGCTTTGTTACCGTCGCCCTGATATTCAACGTCGCCTATTTTCATGTCGAGCTCAAGTTCCTTGGCTATCTGGCGTGAACGTATCATGGTTTCCTGCTCCAGAGTTTTGGCCTCTTCATATTTTTCAATGTCAACGGGGCGTGCCTTGCGGTAGATACGTTTTATTTCCGTGTTGGCCTTGAAGTTGGCTTTTTTCATTTGTAGGGGTACCAGCCGTCCGGTAAGGGTCACCACGCCGATGTCGTGTCCTGGCGATGCCTCTACGGCCACCATGTCGCCCTTCTCTAGCTGCAGCCGGTTGTCGTTGCGGAAATAGCCTTTGCGGGTATTCTTGAATTGCACCTCTACGAGGTCTGTCTGTTCGGCGTTGCCCGGCACGTCGGCCAGGTAGTCGTATGTGTTGAGCTGTTTGTCCTGCCTTCCGCATCCTTTGGCACAGAATCCGCGCAGGCTATCATCCAGTCTGAAGTCTTTGTTCATATTATTATTGTCTGCATTTACAGGCCTTTTTCCGGCCGGTGTTATTGTATGAGGAGTACAATCATTTTGAGTGCGAAGTCGAAGAACACCATTTTGGGGTTGACGTTTTGGGCAATGTCGCGCCGTGCGTCCGAGAGTTCGTTCATAATGCCGATGACGTTGCGCTCGTTGACGAAGCGGGCAAACCGCACGGCAAATTCGGCTTCCTGGCGACTCATGTAGTTGAGTTCCGGTTTTTGGAAGTTGTACATAAAATTTTCGCGCACCAGCCGCTGGCAGTAGTCGATGAAATTCTTCTGTCGCTCCCGGCCCCACGAAGCCACCCTCTCGGCCCACTCGTGCATATCCTTTATTTTGCGCATGTAGCTCATGCGCATGAGCAGCACGAACATGTCGAAGAAGAGGGCCGTGTCTTCGTTGACCTGAAGCTGGCGGAGCGCTCTTACATAACTGCCTTCGCTCAGGCGGGCCACTACCTTGGCGTCGGCTTCTTCCAGCGCGTTGCGTTTCATGAGGGCCTGCATGATGTCGGTATCGGTCAATGGCCGGAAATCGATGCGCTGCGTGCGGCTCCGGATAGTGGCAAGCAGGCTGTCGGGATGGTCCGAAACGAGAATGAATGCCGTTTCGCTTGGCGGCTCTTCGAGAATCTTCAGCAATTTGTTGGCCGTTTCCACATTCATCAGTTCAGGCAACCACACTATCATGACTTTGTAGCCGCCTTGTCCTGATTTGAGGCTCAGTTTTCGGAGGATGAGGTCGCTTTCGGCCACGCTGATAAGCAACTGCTGGTTTTCCACTCCGATGCGGCCCAACCATTCCGCGCGGTCAAAGTAGCCTCCGCTTTCGGCCAGCATTTCACGCCATGTGTCCAGAAACTGGTCACTCACAGCCGGCGTTGTCTGTCCCGCCCGTTTGTAAACGGGAAAGACGAAGTGAAGGTCGGGATGTGCCCCTTTGGCGGCCATTTTGCAGCCCGGGCACGCTCCGCAAGGCTCTTCTCCGCCGTTTTGGCAGAGCAAAGCCGTGGCAAATGCCAGCGCCATGGGCAGTGTGCCGCATCCTTCCGGTCCGCAAAACAACTGCGCATGCGGTACGTGGCCGGCGGCTATTTGCCGGCGCAATTGTGCCTTCACTTCTTCTTGTCCTATGACGTCTGAAAAATTCATATACGTTTTCTCAGGTGTATGCGCCTGCTCCGGTGGCGCGCAGGTTTAATAAATGCGCCGTGCTATCTCGGCAATGCTGTCGGTGGCGCCCACTGTATAGAAATGAATGCTCGGTACACCCCGCGACATCAGTTCGCGACATTGCGCCACTGTCCATTCTATGCCCAGCTGGCGGGCTTGTTCGTCCGTGCGGCATTTCAGGGCTTCTTCGGCCAGTTCGGGCGGAAAGTCGCAGTGAAAAGTCTTGGGCACTGTCTGCAACTGTGAAAGTTTGGTGAAAGGCTTGATGCCCGGAATGACGGGGACGTCAAGTCCGGCCTCCCTCACGCGGTCGAGAAAGCGGAAGTAAGCCGTGTTGTCGTAGAACAGCTGGGTCACACCGTAGTCGGCACCCAGTTCCACCTTGCGGCGGAACCATGCGAAGTCCGTGTCAAGGTTGAGGGCCTCTTCGTGTTTTTCCGGATAGCAGGCCACGCCGTAGCTGAAAGGCCGTCCTGGCTCTTTCACTGGCGTTCCGTCCACAAATTCGCCCGCATTGAAGCGGTTAATCTGCTCCTGCAGCTCCGTGGTGTGGGCATAGCCGTCGGGGGTGGGTTTGAAGTGGCTGTCTTCCTTGGCCTTGTCGCCGCGTAGCACAAGCAGATTCTCTATGCCGAGAAACTGAAGGTCGAGCAGTACGTACTCCGTTTCCTCACGTGTGAAGCCCGAACAGAGAATATGCGGCACAACGGGTATGTGGTATTCGTTTTGAATGGCTGCGGCCACCGCCACCGTTCCGGGACGCCGGCGCAGGCG
>NZ_BEWW01000077.1 GCF_002933955.1 Prevotella sp. MGM2 | reverse complement strand
AAATGCACCGGAATTTCGGCTTGACCCGAAAAAAGGCCCTTTCACCCAACAAAAGCGTTTCATTTCTTGCCGATATGGCGGGCTTTTTGTTATTTTGTACCGCAATATTGTAAAATAACAACTATATCATGAAAAAAATAACCTACTTCGCGGTTTGTCTGGCCATGCTCACACTTGGCAGCTGCGGCGGTGGCGAAAATAAAAAGACAGGCAGCAATGATTCCTTATCGGCCAAAGCGGTACGCGGCCCTGTGCCGGAACTGAATGAACACCGCGAGATGAATTATGACAAGCGTCTGGGCGGACACGACTACAAGATAACCATCAGTATTGATGCCGACAAGTCGCTCCCTATAGTCAAAGACCAAAGCGGAGCAGAATATATAGACAACACCGTTACCGTGAGCATCACACGTGACGGAGAGGATTTTTTCTCGAAAAAATTCACGAAAGAGGCCTTTGCCGACTACCTTTCTGAGGAGGCCAACGCCGGATACATCCTTAATGGCATGAATTTCTATGAAGAGAAAACATCCGGCGGACATATCTGCCTGTCGGCGCAGGTGGGCGAACCGGGCGTGGGCGAAGGACCTGCATTTATCGTAGATATACCTACCGGCGGCGGAGCGTGCAGCATCCTGCGCGACAGTGAGCAGGACACCAACGGACAACTGAGATAAAGAATTACGGATTCATCTGTTGGAAATACTGTCTCACGGCTCTGCATCAAAATTGACAGACAAAAGAACAAATCACTGATATGAAAAAAATACTCATCCTGGCTGCCTGCCTCTTTATAGGCATTGGCGGCATGTCGGCCCAACAAGGCGGCAACACGCAGCTCAGTCTGCAAAACATTACGGGCGGGGCATACAGTCCTGAGTACGTTCATGGCGTCAATCCCATGAACGACGGCGAAACTTACACACAACTCTCGCCGGACCGTAAACGCATCATCCGGCGCTCCTTCAAAACCGGCAAAGAGGTAGGTACGGTGTTTGACGTTGCCACAGCCCGCGGCGAAAAACGCCTTAACGGCATTGACGGCTACATCATGTCGCCTGACGAAACGCGCATACTCCTGCAAACTCAGACAAAAGCTATCTACCGCCGTTCCTACACTGCCGTTTATTACATCTATGACGTGCGCAACAACACTTACGAGCCACTCTCTGAGGGCGGGCCGCAACAAGTGCCGCTCTTTTCGCCCGACGGCAACGTCATCGCCTTTGCGCGCGACAACAACCTCTTTATCGTGAAGCTCCTGTTCGGCAACGCTGAAACGCAGGTCACGAAGGATGGCAAGTTTAATGAAGTACTCAACGGCATTCCCGACTGGGTGAACGAAGAAGAGTTTTCCACCAACCGCTCTTTTGATTTCTCCGCCGACTCCAAAATGCTGGCTTGGGTGCGCTATGATGAAAGCCAGGTGCCCATCTATCGCATTCAGGAGTATAAAGGTGCCTATCCCACACGCTCCGAATACGACGAATACCCAGGTGAATACGCTTATAAATATCCTGTAGCCGGCGCCAAGAACTCAGATGTCAAGGTGATGGCTTTCGACATTAAGAGCCGCGTTACCCGCACACTAGACGTACCGGTTGACAGCGACGGCTACATACCCCGCATTCATTTTACAAGCGATCCGGAGAAACTGGCCGTCATCACCCTCAACCGCCATCAAAACCGGATGGACATGTACATGGCCAATCCCCGCTCCAAGGTATGCAAGTTGGTATTGCGGGAAACAAGCGATAAATACATACGCGAGGCCGCTTACACGGGTATGAAATTTTATGGCAACCACTTTTCACTTCTCTCCGAACGTTCCGGCTATCAGCATCTTTACTGGTACACTCTGAACGGACAGTTAGAGCGTCAGGTAACGAAAGGCAACTTTGAAGTGACAGACTTTTACGGTTACGATGCGGCTTCAGGACGTTTCTATTTTGCCAGCCGCGAGGAAAGCCCTCTGCGCAAGGCTGTTTACGCAGCCGACCGCAGCGGAAAGGTGAAGAAGCTTTCTTCGGCCGCAGGTACGAACAGTGCCACTTTCTCCCGCTCGTTCAAATATTTCATGAACGTTTACAGTTCGGCTCAACAGCCTCCGGTCACCACGCTCTGCGACAATTCCGGACGCACGCTTTCCACAATGGTAACCAATAAGGCCCTTCAGGAAAAAGCCGCTTCACTTCCTGCCACCAAGGAGTTCTTTTCTTTTAAGACTTCTGATGGCGTACAGTTGAACGGCTGGATGGTGAAACCCAAAAACTTTGATGCTTCGCGCAAATATCCCGTTATCATGTACCAGTATAGCGGCCCCTCCTCTCAGGAAGTCACCGATTCGTGGAACCTTGGTTTCTATGGCGGCGGTGTTTTTGAAAGTTATATGGCTGAACAGGGTTATATCTACGTGTGTGTGGACGGTCGCGGCACAGGTGGTCGCGGTGCCGACTTTGAGAAATGCACCTATCTGTGTTTAGGCGATCAAGAATCGAAAGATCAGGTTGAGGCTGCCCTCTATCTTGGGACCTTATCCTATGTGGACAAAGACAATATCGGTATATGGGGATGGAGTTTCGGCGGATTTAACACACTCATGGCTATGACCGACGGCCGGCCAGTGTTCAAAGCTGGCGTTGCTATCGCCGCGCCAAGCAACTGGAAGTATTATGATACGGTCTACACAGAACGCTACATGCGCACTCCTAAGGAGAATGGCAGCGGATATGCCATCAACCCGATGGAACGTGCCAGCAACCTCAACGGCCACCTCTTAATTATTCACGGCACGGCCGATGACAATGTACATTTACGCAATGCTATGGAAATGAGCGAAGCTCTGGTACAGGCCGGAAAGCAGTTTGACATGCAAATCTATACGAACCGCAACCACAATATTTACGGTGGAAAGACGCGTCTGCATCTCTTTACCCGTATGTGCAATTTCTTTAATAGTCATTTGAAGTAAACTCTGGTTCTGAGGATTCCCAATAGAACAGCCTCCCGTTCTGCCATAGTGGCGGAACGGGAGGCTGTTTGGATATGAGAAACGGAAGATAGCAACCAGCTTTCACATCGGAAATATCATCGTCAAGGAATAGTCACAGGAATAATCAAGCTAAATTTGCAAGGAAAAGGGCAAGTTATTAAACCTGCCCCTGTAACCTCACTTCCTAACCAGTTCTTCCCAAAAACGTTCAAGGTCTTCGTCAAGTCCTTTCATCAGTTCGCCGTTAATAAGAATAGTTTCATCATCTACCAGATAAAGGTCGGCAATTGTCTCATGATCCTCCCCTGTAAGTACAAAGGAATAAGGCTTGAGCAGATTAAAATTTTCCGTAACCTCCTTACAGGAAGCTATGACCTGATGCAGAATGTCCTGAACATCTTCATAGAAATGTTCGCCCGTATTGCCTATCCACTCTTCAACGACGCAGCGCGTCAGTTCCTGCTCATCATCGTTGAAGATCAGTAATTCACCACTATCCTGCCTGACCTGCAAATAAATGTCGGTGAGCGGCAGTGTCTCTTCGTTGGCAGGAAACTTTGCGGCAGCTTTGCGCAAAGCACGCTCTATCTTCTGTAAGGTTTGTTCAGCTACTTTCATGATGGGGTAAAACTTATTGTTTTTATTCTAATGACAGGAGCGGCGTCCACACTTACTGCGATATGCAGGACAGCAGATTGAAGATAAACGGGACATCCGTCACACTACCTCTCCCTACGGCAAAAATACGATTTTCTTTTATATATTAGCCGCCCGTCAGAGAAAATACTTTCAAAATCATTTTCAGTTCCCACAAAATGCCGGCAAGCCATTTTTCTTTGTACCCAAACCATCCTCTTTCAGCAGAACAATTCCCCTCTTATCTGCCAAAGATATGAAAGAGCAGCCGTCAGTCCTCTACGCCGATACCCATCTCGCGCAACCGTCTTCGCAAGAGAAACAACTGGTGCATCTGTCCGCTAAAGGTAGGATTGTCACCGTGAATATCATATACTTCGAAATAAGCGGCCAGAGTTTCCGGCATATTTTCATATACTGTGGCCCGGTCCAGTTCCACGCGCATGGGGATTTCAGCAGCATGGCGCTTAAACCACGATGCAATTTCCAGCATATCTTCTTTGGTATAGTTTTTTTTATACATGTTTGAATTCATGACTTCACTATTTTTCGGTTCCTTGCAAAGTTACGATTTTTTCAACAGTTGTCCGGTTGTGGGTGAAGGCCCTGCCTGACATTAACATTTTTAACTTCACAAGACACTCCCAAAAGGCAAATATTTGTTCGCAAGTATCGAAATCAATAATCAACGTTTCTCTGTATTTCTACACGGATACTTGAAAAATCAAATGCCCATTGGTTTCACAAAAATGAAGGCTATCCTGCCGCAGACACCTCAAAGACTTGCCTTGATAACAGGCCATCGACCAGTTTTTCGTATATTTGCCAAAACATAAAGAAGCATTCATCCTATTATGGAAAAAGAAAAATTTCAAACTCTGTTGACCCTGATGGCCAACCGGCGTTCCATACGCCAATATACAGCTGAGCCAATTAACGATAATCTGCTTAGCGTACTTCTTGAAAAGGCTGCCCGTACACAAACAATGGGCAATCTGCAACTCTACAGCGTAGTAGTGACACGAAACGAAGAAATGAAACAGCGTCTTGCTCCGTTTCATTTCAACCAGCCTATGGTGACAGCGGCGCCGGTAGTACTGACATTTTGCGCGGACTACCATCGCACATCGGCATGGTGCCGCGAGCGGCACGCCACGCCGGGCTACGACAATTTCCTCTCTTTCATCAATGCCGCCACCGATGCGCTACTTTTTTGCCAGACATTCTGCACACTGGCAGAAGCGGCAGGCCTAGGAGTCTGCTATCTAGGCACAACCGTCTACAATCCCGAAGGCATCATCGACACACTGCATCTGCCCGAACTCGTTATGCCGGTAGCTTCCATCACCTTGGGCTATCCTGCCGAAAAACCGGCGCAAACCGACCGGCTGCCACTAACGGCTTTCATGCACGATGAAGTTTACCAGCCAGTCACTCCCGCCACTATCGACCGCGACTACACAGCCAAAGAGGAACTTCCCGAAAATAAAGAATTTGTCCGCATCAACGGAACCGAAACACTGGCACAAATCTTTACTGACATACGCTATACAAAAAAAGATTGCGAAACCATGAGCCAAGGCCTGCTGAATGTGTTGCGGCGACAAAAATTTCTAAACGACAGATAACACATCTTTCAGAAAACGCCCACCGGCTCCGGCCATAAATTCTATTGATCAGATCATGGTCGGAACCGGTGGGTGCATATTATTAAAATCCAGAGCAGCAAAAGCCGTAAAAAAGCCGGTCAGCGCATAAAATGCTGTGCCTTCCCCGCGGCGGTCTGTCCGTAAAGCTGTTGTGCCTCCATAAGTTTCACCACACTTTCCGGTGAATCCCCGAGCGCATCCAGCTCCTTTCCGCGTTCAGCCTCAAAGCAGCGGAACGCCTCTTCATTCTTTTGGCTCACGCGCATGAAATCCTGCGTAGAGCCGACACTTTCCATTTCTTCCGTAGCCTGCCGGTAAACTTTCACATAGTCATCTACGACATTCTTCTTACATCCTGAAAACAGGCAGCCAATGAAAGCTACGATAATAAGCGTTCTCATAAACCATTTAAAATCCCCGCTGTAAAAAACGAGCAAAGTCCTACAGCAAGGGGAACGTTTCTCTACTTCTGCTCACCTTTGAGTGCTTCCGCAATCTTGGCTTCCAGTTCTTCACACAACTCGGGATTATCCTTGAGCAAACGCTTCACGGCATCACGCCCCTGTCCTATTTTAGATTCTCCATAGCTGAACCACGAACCGCTCTTTTTGATGATTTCAAGTTCCGTTCCAAGGTCTACAATCTCACCGATATGTGAGATTCCCTCGCCGAAAGTTATCTCGAACTCGGCCTTGCGGAACGGAGGAGCCACCTTGTTCTTCACCACCTTCACACGCACCTGATTGCCGATGGGCGTATCGCCGTCCTTGAGAGTAGTCACCTTGCGGATGTCGAGGCGGACACTGGCATAGAACTTAAGGGCGTTACCACCGGTCGTTGTTTCAGGATTGCCGAACATGACACCGATTTTCTCGCGCAACTGGTTAATGAAAATACACGTCGTGTTGGTTTTGTTGATTGTAGAGGTGAGTTTGCGCAACGCCTGACTCATGAGCCGTGCCTGCAGGCCCACTTTGTTATCACCCATGTCGCCTTCAAGTTCCGCTTTGGGGGTAAGCGCAGCCACGGAGTCAATCACGATGATGTCAATTGCCGATGAGCGTATGAGCTGGTCGGCTATTTCGAGCGCCTGTTCGCCGTTGTCAGGCTGCGAGATGAGGAGTTCGTCCACGTTGACGCCGAGTTTTGCCGCGTAAAAACGGTCGAAAGCATGCTCCGCATCAATAAATGCAGCTATTCCGCCGGCTTTCTGCGCCTCAGCGATGGCGTGAATGGCCAGAGTCGTCTTTCCCGAACTCTCAGGGCCGTATATTTCAATGATACGTCCTTTCGGAAAACCGCCCACCCCGAGCGCCGCGTTGAGGGCTATGCTGCCTGTGGGTATGACGTCGACGTTCTCAATCTGCTCGTCGCCAAGTTTCATGATAGAGCCTTTGCCGAAATCCTTTTCAATTTTGGCCATGGCAGCCTGAAGTGCCTTGAGTTTCTCGCTTGCACCCTCTGCAAGGGTTATTTCTTTTTTCGCCATTGCGGTTAATGTGTTTGATTGTTCTTACTGTTTTTATTGAAACTATTACCGGGACAACTGCAACAATTGCTCGCCATGCGTTTTGGTCTTTATCTGTTTCGGACCGATGATACCGGCAATGCGTCCATCGGTGCCGATGATAAAAGTGGTACGCAGCGTGCCCATGTATTTACGGCCGTACATGCTTTTCTCTGCCCATACGCCAAAAGTCTCCACAAGTTGTTTTTCCGTGTCAGCTACGAGACGGAAAGGAAGGGCATGCTTTTCAATGAAGTTGCGATGCGATTTCTGCCCGTCAACGCTCACACCGATAATTTCGTAGCCGGCCTCGCGCAATGCCTCGTAGTTGTCGCGCAGGCTGCACGCCTCGGCTGTACATCCCGAAGTGTTGTCCTTCGGATAGAAGCACAATGCCACCTTCCGGCCGGCATATTCGCTCAGGCGCACTTCGCGGCCGTCGTGGTCAAGGCCCAGCAAGTCGGGCGCCATATCTCCTATCTCCATATTGTTTTTTATTATTTATTATGTGTGACGGTTGGCAAAGATACAACTATTTCGCTTAAAACGATGGTGTATTCCATATTTTATCATTTACTTTTCAGACGTAACGTTCAGTATCATTCATTTGCAGTCAGCACGAAGAAACCGGTCAGCGGCGATGACAGCCAACAGTCCGTACGAGGAGGACAAACATGCCGTTTTCCTCATTGCGTCAGTTTGCCGCTGCGGGATGATGAGGCCATTCGGACTTTAACATATTTAACTTTTCGCAC
>NZ_BEWW01000076.1 GCF_002933955.1 Prevotella sp. MGM2 | reverse complement strand
TCACGGAAGAACTCCGCAAGCGGCATGATGTCCTCCTGACAGTCACGCAACGGCGGAACAGTTATCTCGAAGTCGCGCAGACGGTAGAGTAAATCCTGTCGGAAACGCTTTTCGCTCACTGCCGCCTCCAGATCCTCATTGGTGGCGGCGATGATGCGGACATTGAAACTTCTGTCCGATTTGTCACCGACCGGGCGATAACGCCTCTCCTGTATGGCACGGAGCAACATCTGCTGGGTTTCCAACGCAAGGTTGCCCACCTCATCCAAAAACAACGTGCCGCCTTCCGCCTCATGGAAATATCCTCTCTTGGTGCTGTCCGCACCCGTGAACGCGCCTTTGACGTGTCCGAAGAATGCCGACGGCGCAAGTTCTCTGGAGAGTGAACCGCAGTCCACAGCCACAAAAGGCTTGCCTGCCCGTTTGCTCTTGTCGTGCAGGTGGTGGGCGATATGCTCCTTGCCCGTGCCGTTCTCTCCGAATATCATTACGCTCATATCGGTTGCAGCTACCAACTTTATCCTGTGCATGATTTTCTGAAAGGCGGAACCTTCACGGGCGAACACGGGCATCCGGCTGTGTCCCGACTGACGCTCTTTCTGTATGGAGCGGATAAGGGGGACGAGTTTGTCCTCTATAAGTTTCTTTGGAATATAGTCAAGCGAACCGAGTTTCATGCTTTCCACAGCGGTATGCACTTCGGCATAGTCGGTCATGATGATGAACGGCTGCATCTTTCCCTCCTTGCGCATCC
>NZ_BEWW01000075.1 GCF_002933955.1 Prevotella sp. MGM2 | reverse complement strand
AATTTCCCTGGGAAAGCAAATAGTGTTAAAATAATAGGACACCCATCTTATCCGTCTCCGACAGTCATTCCTCTTCAACCGGCGCCGGCTTTATTATGCCAGCATATCCAACAAATCCCCGAAGGAACCGACAATGCATCCGGCGCCCGCCTCAAGCAATTCTTGGTGCGAATGATTGCCATAGCTCACACCACACGTGGCACAGCCCGCGGCGCGCCCCATCAAAATGTCGAAACTCGTGTCGCCTACCACCAAGGCATGCTCCGGCCGCGCCATGGTGGTGTGGAGTATCCTGTGAACCGCCTCGGGGTGCGGCTTCTTTTCCGCCACATCATCTTCAGCCACATAATGCGCCACGAACATGTCTATGCCCAACCTGCGGCAAAGCGATTCTACCGAACGGTGTCCCCGGCTCGTGGCAACAGCCACCGTTACGCCACGGCCAGTGGCATGGCAAAGCGTCTCTTTAACACCAGGAAAAAGACAGGCGGCACGGGCACCGATCCTCTCAAAAACCTCACGGTAAACGCTTACGGCCTCTTCCACTCGTCTGCCACACGGTAATCCGCTCAGCCGTGCGATACTTTCCGTGAGCGGCAAACCTATAGTTTGCCTGACAGCACCAGCTTCAGGCACCGGCAGCCCTATGCGGCGAAACGTCTCACTCATGGTGTCAACGATACCGGCCGCCGTGTCAGCCACCGTTCCGTCAAAGTCAAGAATTAGCACACGCGGCTGTGCCGCACGCCTCACATGCAATGTCACCGCCGCAC
>NZ_BEWW01000074.1 GCF_002933955.1 Prevotella sp. MGM2 | reverse complement strand
CCACCAGCAGTAATGGCTTCGTTCCAAACAGCCAGACGGCGTCCTTTTGATTTTACGAAATCAGCCATTTCCTTAATGAAAAGGCTTTGAAGCTGCCGATAGCTGGTAAGCCCCAGCTCGCGGTAGCGTGCCTGACATTGCACATTGCCTTCCCAGGCCGATGTCGGGCACTCGTCGCCGCCGATGTGGAGATATTCGTAGGGGAAGATATCCATAAGTTCCTCCAGAATGTCTTTGGCAAACTGCACTGCCTGCGGATTGGCCACATTCATAACATCACTGGAGATGCCGCCGTCGCTCCACACAACGTGAGAACCGCCGGGGTTGCAACTGAATTCCGGATAAGCCGCCATTGCCGCACAGAAATGGCCGGGCATGTCTATTTCAGGAATTATTTCAATATGGCGTTCCTTGGCATAAGCCACCACTTCCTTGAGTTCTTCCCTGGTGTAAAAATAGGGGCCGTAGGGTTTGTTTATCCAATACTGCCCTTCGGTCATGCTGGTAAAGCGTGAGTTGGGTGCGATGCTGCCGACTGTCGTGAGACGGGGATACTTTTTAATTTCAACACGCCATCCCTGGTCGTCGCTCAGATGCCAGTGGAAACGGTTCATCTTGTACATGGACATCACGTTTATCATGCGCTTTACTTCCTCTACGGTAAAGAAGTGGCGTGACACGTCAAGCATAAATCCGCGGTAACCATAACGCGGTTCGTCGCTGATGCTTACCAGCGGCAGGGCATAACGGGTTATCCGGTCATCTGCCACACCGGCCATAACGTTGGGAGGCAGAATTTTCCTTATTGTCTGAAATGCGTAATAAAGTCCGGTGGCCGTAGAGGCTTTCACTTCCACTCCGCCGTCCGTCACGTTGACAACGTAACCTTCGGCAGAAACTGTAGGGTCTGACGAAATCTTAAACAAGGCCTCGGCTGTTTCATCCGTCAGAATGGCGCTGTAGCCTGTCGCACGGTTAAAGTTTCCTACAAACTTTCGGGTCTCAGCCGTCTGCTCCTCCGAAAGATTTTGTGTGAGTACGGCAAAGGATGGCGGCAAGAGCAGTTCGCCACCGGCTACAATGATATTCTTAGGTCTGGGGGTAAGGTTTACAAAGGACTGCCCCATGACGATGAAAGGCAGCATCAACCATAATATGGACCAAAGTACATTTCTTTTCATGCTTTTATGGTATTAAATTATAAATAAAAAAGCGACTGTTGGTAAAACCTGCAATTTCCCTCAAAGGCCATGTTCTTTTATCCTTTGTTTCTTTTAACGGACATCCTTGAAATGCCGTTGGAAAAGACCGGTGCATTTGCCTTTTCAGAGACAGACTGAAAATACAATCGGTGGTAAATTGGAATTTTGTTACAAATATACGCCTTTCTGTTTAACAAACAAGAAATTATATTCTTTTTTGCGTTCATCTGTCGGATTCATTTCAGTCACCTCATTTTTCATTGACTTTAAGGCAATTCGGACTTTAACATATTTAACTTTTCAAAACATTTCAGAGTGTTAAAATATAGGTTATAAGTAGTGGAGAGGAAAAAGTCTTTATTCGAATTCC
>NZ_BEWW01000073.1 GCF_002933955.1 Prevotella sp. MGM2 | reverse complement strand
CTACATGACCGAGGAAAATCTCCCCGAAGGACAAACCGTCATAGCCGACAAGGCCGGACTGAGAAACGCTTTCGGCTCCAATCCCGGCTTCATGATTTCCATCGACGGCAAACCTGCGGAAAACGCCGGCGAGGTGTTTGGCTGCAACCTGCTGTGGAGCGGCAATTACAAAACAAGAATCGAGGCATCCGCCAACCGTCTCAATGTAATCAGCGGCATCAACGACGACACTTCGCTCTATTCCCTCGTACCGGGCGAGACTTTCTCCACACCTGAGTTTGTCATGACGTTCTCGAAAGAGGGCAAGGGAGGTGTGAGCCGCGCTTTCCACAAATGGGCACGGCTGTATGCCATAGCTAACGGTGACAAGCTGCGTGACGTCCTCCTGAACAGCTGGGAAGGTGTCTACTTCAATGTAAACCAGGAGACGATGGACCAAATGATGGGCGACATAGCGTCTCTTGGCGGAGAACTGTTCGTGATGGACGACGGATGGTTCGGCGACAAATATCCTCGCGATAACGACAAATCGAGTCTGGGTGACTGGATGGTGTGTGAAAAGAAACTGCCTCAGGGTATCGGCGGACTCACGCAGTCCGCCCGGCGCAACGACATCAAGTTCGGAATATGGATTGAGCCTGAAATGGCCAATACAAAGAGCGAGCTTTACGAAAAACATCCCG
>NZ_BEWW01000072.1 GCF_002933955.1 Prevotella sp. MGM2 | reverse complement strand
ACACACTACTGACCGCTCCCCTGCAGAAGGCACGTCTTGACACCTTGGCCGGCCTGTTGGAACATCGTGCCATCGGCGCTTTACAATTATGGAACTTGTTGCAAAGAGACAACACTTCAGAGGTTTATCGCGAACACATAGAAAATCTTCGCAGCCGAACTGACTCGGTTATAGTACACAACAAAATACCCGGGCAATCCCGCAATGAAAAGCAAACCTACGTGGTGGAGCGAACAAGCGGCGGTTTCTTCCGCCGGTTAGGCAACGTTTTTCGCAAGCAACGCTCTGACACCACCCTTATTATCAATCATACCGATTCTCTACAGGCCGACACACTTGTACAAGGCATAGACGTTAGCGATGACGTGGCTCACGAACTTCTGGAAATACGCGATGACATTGCACGCCGTACAAACTATCATCGGGCCGCCGTGGATGCACACCGCGACACCCTACGGGTGGCCACTGCACACATCACAGACCGCATAAACCGCCTTCTATCGGAAATCGGCAAAGATGAAAGCCGATGGTTACGCACAGCGATAGCCTCAGAAGAGGCGCGGCGTTACAAAGATGCCATTACCATGGGAATTCTGGCGGCTTTAGCGCTATTGACAGCCTTCGGCGCAGTTTTATGGATAGCACGGGATATTTCACGCGCACGGCGTTACAGTTGCGAACTGGAAGAGGCACGCGAGAAAGCAGAACAATTATCACGCCAACGCGAACGCTTGCTACTGACCGTGGCACATGATGTAAAAGCTCCCACGGCTTCAATAGCAGGATATATAGAAATGCTACGCAACCGCATTACAAAAAACGATGAACAGGCTTTCCTGCAAAACATGGCAGCTTCCTCCGAACATCTGCTTCATTTGGTTTCATCTCTCCTTGATTACCACCGGCTGGAACAGGGACGAGTGGAAATCCACAACGTATGCTTTTCACCATGTAGACTCATCAATGAAATAGCCGTAAGTTTCCGTCCGCACGCCGTAGAAAAGAATCTACGGCTAATAACCGAAACCGACCTCCCGGTAACCGAAGAAATTTGGGCCGATGAAGGGCGCATACGGCAAATGACAGACAACCTGGTGAGCAACGCCTTGAAATTCACTCATGAAGGCTGCATCAAACTAAAAGTAGGACTGTCAGACAATGATGATGGCCACACATTATTATATATTGGTATAAAAGATTCCGGACCGGGACTGAACGCAGATGAGCAACGCCGCATTTTCGAAGCTTTCACACGCTTACCGGCCGCACAGGGAACAGAGGGAGTGGGACTGGGATTGTCCATTACCCGCGAACTGGCAGACTTATTAGGAGGCAATCTGAAAGTGGAAAGCCGCCCGGGCGAAGGTAGTACTTTCTCTTTGACAATCCCCGTCAGGCGGGAAAACACAGATGAGACGGCAGAAAAACTTTTCTCACAGACCTCGGAAAAAGACAAAGAAGATGTCAGTTGTCAAAATGCGCCGAAAATGACTGCACAAGTAAAGGACGGTCAAATCTCTTACGCCCCATTGCATATTCTGGCCATCGACGACGACCGCATTGCTTTACAATTGCTGGAAAGTATGATAACGCAAATTTCAGGAGGCAGGTGGAAGGTGGCAGGTTGCAATAAGGTGGAAGACCTTTTCCATCTGTTGGATATTCACCATTTCGACTTGATGTTCAGCGACATCGAAATGCCGACTATCAACGGTATGGAGCTTCTCCGGCAGATACGCCACCGTTTGGGGCAGGAAAGTTGCTTACCGGCCGTAGCTCTATCGGCACACGGACTGTTATGCCGCGAAGACTTCCTCAGAGCCGGATTTGATGACAGTATGTGCAAACCTTTCACTGCGGATGAATTACGCCGCATGGTATTGAAAATGACAGACCGAACGTTAGAAACGGAACGGGAAAATGTGTCGGAGGAGAATTCCTCAAATTATTTCCACACAACCCGTTTGTCGGCATTGACAGCTTTTGCCGGCGATGATTTCGAAGCCGCTGCGGAAATACTGACACAGTTTGAGGCTGATTGCCGTGAGCACCTTCTAATGCTGCAACGAGCCTTAGAGGAAAAAGATAAGCAACAATTGTGCAGGCTGGCTCATAAAATGCTGCCGACGTTTATGCTGATAGAATCACCTGTAGTTCCACAACTGTCCTCCCTAGATGCGCGTCGGTCTGAAGAGCACTGGACCGGTGCCGACACCGCGGACGGGCATTGCATTGCGAAGGAACTGGAATTAATGCTGCTAAGTTTTGAGACAAATGATGAAACTCCTGATTGTTGAAGATGACTTGACCTTTGCCACCATGCTCAAGACATGGCTGAAAAAGAAGGACTTTGAGGTAACGGTAGCCTCAAGTGTGGCGCGTGCCATTGCCCTGTTGCGCGAAGAAACAGACATAAGCCTTGTGCTGTCCGACCTCCGGTTGCCCGACAATGACGGGCTTTATCTGCTTGACCGGATGCGCCGCCAAGGACTGGATTTGCCTTTCATCATTATGACACACTATGCTGAAGTGCAAAATGCTGTGGCGGCCATGAAAGCCGGCGCTAGTGATTACATAGCCAAACCAGTACAACCGGACATCCTCTTGTCGAAAATTAATGATGCGCTTGCTCTTCGGTTACAAAAAGCAACGATGGTGCCGGCAGCAATTGCCACAATCTCGGAAAAGGAAAACGAAATACTCCCTGTATCTTCAGCCTATATGGAAGGAACGAGCGAGGCGGCACGGAAACTTTACGGTTATGTGTCGTTGGTTGCTCCTACACCGATGTCAGTGCTCATACAGGGGGATAGCGGAACCGGCAAGGAATATGTGGCGCGCCGCATCCACGAGCAGAGCAAGCGCTCTTTGGGACCGTTTGTGGCGATGGACTGTGGCGCACTGACCAAAGAATTGGCGGCTTCCGAACTCTTCGGTCATGTAAAAGGCGCCTTCACCGGAGCCATGGCCGACAAGACAGGCGCTTTCATAGCGGCGAAAGGAGGCACTCTTTTTCTCGACGAGGTGGGCAACCTCAGCTACAACGTACAGGTGCAACTGTTGCGGGCGTTGCAGGAGCGACGCGTGCGCCCCGTCGGATCACCGGAGGAAGAGGAAGTCGACATCCGCCTAGTATGTGCTACCAACGAGAATCTGTCAGAGGCCGTCAGACGTGGCGATTTCCGCGAAGATCTTTTTCACCGCATCAACGAGTTCACCCTTTTCATGCCGAAACTCAGAGAACGGGACACGGACATATTGCAGTTTGCCGATTTTTTTCTGAAACAGGCTAATGCCGAACTCGACAGACAGCTGTCGGGATTCGACACAAAAGCCTCAGAGATGCTGATACATTATGAATGGCCCGGCAATTTGCGCGAATTGAAAAATGTGGTAAAACGCGCCACTCTTCTAGCCACCGGAAACGTCATCACCCGCGAAGACTTATTACCGGCCATGAACGCCACTGTACCGGAAAGCGGTCCTTTACCTTTGCACGACAAAGATACTGAACGCAACCGCATAGAGAAAGCCCTTCAAGCTACTGGAGGTAATAAAAGTAAGGCCGCCATATTGCTGGGAATAGATCGGAAGACACTCTACAACAAACTGAAAGCTCTGGGAATCAAATAAATACCCATAAATCAAAGAAAATACGGACTCGGAAAACAGAAGATCGTGCCCGAACCGGCATTTTTATCGGCGCACATGCACTGATTTATCCTGATTTTGTTTTCCCTGACAAAAACGTTTTTCGAAAACACTTCCATCCCAATTCATAGAGAACTGCAGACCGGTAACCTTCCGAGCCATCGCTCACCGGAGCAGGAAGACGCTTTCCTACATTAACATTTTTAACTT
>NZ_BEWW01000071.1 GCF_002933955.1 Prevotella sp. MGM2 | reverse complement strand
ATCCCAAATACTGGCAGGCCATAACGATGGCGGAAGCCCAAGACTACGCCAACCAAGGGTATTTCGTTGTGGCGGGGTATTTCAATCCAACCGGAGGAAGCGGGCATGTCGTGGTTATTGTGCCGGGTGAAGAGAAATGGTCAAAAACTTGGAATATTGATGTTCCAAAGACAATGGACACAGGAGCCGGCAAAAGAGAAGCACAACAACTTTTAAGCGACAGTTTTGGCTATAAGAAAAAAAAACAAGTAAAATTTTTTTATTATAAAGAACCATGAACAAAAAATTTTTCATTTTTAATTTAATGCTTTTATACACATTTGCTGCAATTCAGGCAACAGATATATTTACGAAAAATGGTGACAAAATCATCACAAACAAACAATTCATACAACTAGGTAGCAACAGCAACGGGCCTACGTCTTCTCCCATGGACATTAATACCTATAAAGATTATATATTGAACACACCCAACAAAAAATACCAATATCATGTGAAATTAGGAGGCAGTTCGCCCAATATGCCACAGAGTGGTACGTATGATGTATTGACTATCACAGACGCTGCCGGCAATATCCTTTTACGCCGTTGGGGATGTGACCCGCTTTATACAACAAAGCATCTGACAGCACGGCAAGACCAAAACAGTCATTTCATCCAAATACCACTGGACGATGACACTTTTGCTTTAATATTCGCAGGATGGCTATATTACTATGAGGACATTGCCGGTGAAATGATAATCATTATAGTCCACAAAGATGAGGCAACATTAGTCTTTGACAGACCGGCAGCCTCTTATTCCTATACACCTGTTCCTAATTTTTCTATAGAATTTATAGAAGAGGTAGGCGGACTTATTGATGATTTTGGCAATCTCCAAGCTACCTCCAACGCACTTTCCACCCGTACCAAACACAAGATATGGAAGGAAGGCAACATGCTCAAATATAAATCATGGAATTAACATACTGAAATATGCGGCGGACAATATTAATACGGTCCGCCGCATAATAAACCTTAAAAACCATGGGGAAATTAACAGCATCATTAGGCATTGCTTACATGACTTTAGTGTCTGCAACAGCGCAGACCGTTGATTTGTTCAAAAGGGAAGGAAAAGATATTATTCCTAAAGAGCAGTTCATTGCATTCTACGAAAAGGAATCCATATTCGATTATGCCAAAGAGAAAAAGACACATATATACAAAGAATTTGACACTACATCATCCAACGGTATTTATCAATACAAAATTTCAATGGGAGGACTATCTCCTAATAGTGAAAATGGCATCTACGAAAATTTAAACATTTCTTATAAAGGGAAAAATATTCTGCATCAATATGGGTACGCCCCTCTATGGGATGTTTCCCTATTAACAATGAATAAAGATGACAGAAATTATTATATTAAAGTCCCCTTAGACGATAACAGTTTTGCACTACTATTCGCCGGCCTTGTTTTCGATGGTGACGATGAAGCCGGTGAAATGATTGTTGTTGTGGTCAATCAGGACAAGGCCACCATGGTTTACGACAGGCCGGCATGTGCTTACTCTTTCACGCCGGCTCCCAACTTTGCCATTGAATTTACAGAAAAAACAGATGACATATTAAATGCCGACGGATATGCCATAGGAACAAAAGCTGACATGAAAGCCACCAAAC
>NZ_BEWW01000070.1 GCF_002933955.1 Prevotella sp. MGM2 | reverse complement strand
ACCATACTGAAAGAACGGAATATCGGGCGAAGCCGTATGCCCGTCTTTGCCCGTGACGGTTCCGCCTTCCGGAAAATCATGCACCGGATAAGGCTGGTAGCACCAACCGATATGAGTGTGCTGATCTTCGGGGAGAACGGCACGGGCAAGGAACATATCGCCCACCACCTGCATGATAAAAGCAAACGTTCGGGAAAGCCGTTCGTGGCTGTGGACTGTGGATCTCTCACCAAAGAGCTTGCGCCGTCGGCTTTCTTCGGACACGTCAGAGGGGCGTTCACGGGTGCGGACAGTGCCAAGAAAGGCTATTTCCATGAGGCGGAAGGCGGCACGCTGTTCTTGGACGAGGTGGGCAACCTCGCACCGGAAACCCAGCAGATGCTTCTGCGAGCCATACAGGAACGGCGGTTCCGTCCCGTTGGCGACAAGTCTGACCGGAGTTTCAATGTCCGCATCATTGCCGCCACCAACGAGGATCTGGAGAAGGCGGTCAATGAAAAGCGTTTCCGGCAGGACCTATTATATCGTCTGCACGACTTCGAGATAACCGTCCCGCCGTTGCGCGACTGTCAGGAGGACGTCATGCCGC
>NZ_BEWW01000069.1 GCF_002933955.1 Prevotella sp. MGM2 | reverse complement strand
TTTATTAGGCACGAAGGGGTCAAACTCACGCGCCTTTTCCAGATGCGCAAGGAGAGTATGACGCAGCCGTTCATCATCATGACCGACTATGCCGAAGTGCATACGGCGGTGGAAAGCATGAAACTCGGTTCGCTGGACTACATACCCAAACAACTCGTGGAGGACAAGCTCGTCCCTCTGCTCCGTACCATACTGAAAGAGCGGAATATCGGGCGGAGCCGTATGCCCGTCTTTGCCCGTGACGGTTCCGCCTTTCAGAAAATCATGCACCGGATAAGGCTGGTAGCCCCCACTGACATGAGCGTGCTGATCTTCGGAGAGAACGGTACGGGCAAGGAGCATATCGCCCACCTGCTGCACGATAAGGGCAAGCGGGCAGGAAAACCGTTTGTGGCTGTGGACTGCGGTTCGCTTACCAAAGAACTTGCGCCGTCGGCTTTCTTCGGACACGTCAGAGGGGCATTCACTGGTGCGGACAATGCCAAGAAAGGTTATTTCCATGAGGCGGAAGGCGGCACGTTGTTCTTGGACGAGGTGGGCAACCTCGCACCGGAAACACAACAGATGCTACTCCGCGCCATACAGGAACGGAGATACCGTCCCATTGGTGATAAGGCGGATAGAAGTTTCAATGTCCGCATCATCGCCGCCACCAACGAGGATTTGGAGAAGGCGGTCAATGAAAAGCGTTTCCGGCAGGACTTGTTGTACCGTCTGCATGACTTCGAGATAACCGTCCCGCCGTTGCGCGACTGTCAGGAGGACGTCATGCCGC
>NZ_BEWW01000068.1 GCF_002933955.1 Prevotella sp. MGM2 | reverse complement strand
TTCTTGGAGTAGCCGTTAGGCAATGTCAGTTCCCAGCCGTGCATTTTGCTTTTGAGCGTCACGTCGTCAAAGTTGAGCACAGAAAAGTTTACCTGTCCCTCGGTCTCAACCTTGAGGCCGTAGCCGGTGGTGGGATCGGAGAGTGTGAGTTCGCGCAGGTCCTCGCGGTTACCCATTGATTGTGGGCGCAGGTAAGGTTCGAACATGTCGCCTACTGTTGTGGTGTAACGGCCCAACATGGAACCGGTCTTGCGGTCAATGTAGTTTTCCCACGGGCCGCGGGCGTAATATTCCACATTGTCGAAATTACCTGGGAACTGCATGGCCAGACCGATGCGGCGCAACTCCTGCTGTCCGGCTACAGGCGAGAAAGACGCCTTGAGGTCTACGGCGCCAGAGGCGTGTACTGTGTAGATAAAGCGGTAAGGGCATTTTGTTCCGGCGGCGTCAACGGTTACTGTGACGGTATTGCCGTTGTCAGCCCGTTCGAATGTCGCGGTTTTGTTGCCAACGCCATTTGTGTTGTCATAAGACGGGTCGCTGTTGTAAGGCGCCTCGTTCTCAATCCAGCGGTAGTTGTAGTATTCAGGCGTGCCTCCGTTGCGTATGAGTTCGGTGTCTTTAACCTTCCAGGAGAATATTTCTCCTTTGGCCGTAAAGGTGAGAGACATTTTGCTGTTGCTGATGGTTGTAGTCGTAGCCGTCTGTTTCATGTCGAGCGGATCGCGTTCGTCGGGCGTTACCGCTGGCAACTGTGCCGGCCGGTTCTTGAGTGTGTATTGCTGTGAGGCAACGGGATAGCCGGCATCGGCAAAGGCGGTGGCTTCCTTCCGGCAGATTTCGATGTTCAGCAGGGTTTCCACACCGTTCTTCAGTTCGGTGAAGTAGGGGATGTCCACCTGTCCGGACAAGCCGGGTAAAGTGGCAGGCATGTCCACGCGTCCGCTCTCTACGGAGACGCCGTTTTCCAATACGGAATATTTCAGGTAGAAGCCGTCGAGGGTAATGAAATTGTAGGCGTTGGAGAAAATGAGTCGTTTGGAAGCGGGCGAGAATGAAGTGAACTTGATATTCTGATATACCTTTTTCACTTCGGTAAGCTTGGCCGACCATGCTCGATCAGCCGTAACAAGACCGTTGCAGACGAAGTTGCCCTGATGCGGCCCCGGATAGTCATAGCCCGTTTTGAATTTGTTCTGACCGTTAAGGGTGAAGCGGCCGGCTTTAATATCTGCCGCATCATAAATAGCCTGGTCCACCCAGTCCCAAATGCAGCCGCCAATGCCATAACGGCTGCTTTCGATGATGTCCCAGTATTCCTGCAGATTGCCGACGGCGTTGCCCATGGCATGAGCGTATTCGCACATGAAATAAGGCTGGTGGCGCCAGTTGTTATTGGCGTTGTTTTGAACATCGTCCAGTCCGGGATACATCTTGCTCCAAATGTCCGTCGGGTCGTCATTGGCGCGCGTAGCTCCTTCGTAATGGATGGGCCGTGGGTCGAGCGCGCGTGTGGCGGCATAGGTGGCATCGAAGTTTGAGCCTGAATTGCTTTCATTGCCTAGACTCCAGAAAATGACAGAGGGGAAGTTACGGTCGCGATAGACCATGCGGACAGTGCGGTCGATGAACTGCGGTTTCCAGGAATTCTTGAAAGTTATGCCTCCGCCTCCGCTGTTCTGCCAGTTGAAGTGGCACTCCACATCGGCCTCGTCCATGACGTAAAGTCCGTAATAGTCGAACATGGCGTTCATCTTGGCCTGACGCGGGTAGTGACTGGTGCGTATGGTGTTCATGTTGGCCTGTTTCATCATGATGATGTCTTTCAACATGGTAGGCACATCAATGCTGCGGCCGTGCAATGGGTGGGTGTCTTGCGTGTTGACACCTTTGAAGAAGATGCGTTTGTTGTTGATATAGACCAGCCCGTCCTTTATTTCGATGTGACGGAAACCGTATTTGGTCGAAAATGCCTGTTCTTCGCTGCCGTCGGCATTCTTTTGCGAAACAGTGACAGTGTAGAGTGTTGGAGTCTCGGCCGACCATAGTTGCAGGCCGTTTAGCCCATCGAAGGTAACGCTTCTGATTTGTTCCTTTTCACCTTCAGTAAAGGCAAATGTCGTTTCCTGCCGGGCTATGGTTTCGCCTTGGGGCGATAGCAGGCTTACTGTTACGGTTTTTTCTTCCGCTGTTCCTTCGCGGTTATCGGCAGTGAGTTCCACTTTCATAGATCCGCTCTTGTAACCGTTGGCAGCATCGAGTGTGCTGGTGATGTAATGGTCGCGGACAAATGTTTTTGGGGTGGCAAAGAGGTATACGTCGCGGTAAATGCCACTCATGTGGAACATGTCCTGACCTTCAAGGTAGGAACCGTCACACCAGCGGAATACTTGTACGCTGACATTGTTCTCTCCTTGGCGCACATAGGCTGTTACGTCAAATTCGGCATCGTTGGTGGAACCTTGCGTATAGCCTGCATAATGGCCGTTCACCCAGACGTAGGCTGCACTGTATATACCGTCAAAGTGGAGGAATATGCGTTTATTGTCCCATCTCTCAGGGAGTGAGAAAGTGCGCCGGTAAGATCCTACGGAGTTGGTCAGACCGTTTTTCATCTGTACATATGGAGGATTGTCGGCAAAGGGATAGTTCACATTTATATATAAAGGAATACCGTAGCCTTTCATTTCGAGGCAGGAGGGTACGGTTATGGTGTCCCAGGCTGAGACATCGGCATTGTCTGCCCAGAGGTCTGCTTCTCCGGGGCGGGCTTCTGGCGATGATACGTAGTTGAGTTTCCACAGTCCGTTCAATGTGAGTACCTCAGAACTTTTTGGATTGAGCCAGGGACTGTTGTAGCGAGGGTCGGCCATCATTTCCGCAGTGTTGGCATAGGGCATATAGGTGGCGTGTCCCGGTTCTTTGTTTTCTTCAAAGAATTTTTCGTTTTCCCAGTCAGCTCTGGGCTGCTCTGGGGGAGCGGATACGGCGTTGAGTGTGAAGTGGGTACTGGCATCAGCGGCGTCCTCTGTCATCTTTGTATTGCCGTCGGCAGTGGCGGAGATGAAGTAATTCTTGTTGTTCCGGCTGTAGCGGATCTGGTATGTGGCCTCTTTGCCTTCAACGGGTACAAACGTAGCTTTTTGATTGTCCGAAGAAGTGCTGGCCGACCATTGCAGAGGGCGGTAAACGCTTTGTAACCCGGCATCGAGAGCCTTGTTGTAAGTGGTGTTGAAAAGTACAAACGTACCGCCGGTGTTGCCGCTCAGCAGTTGCCACACTTGTCCGTAATTGTCAGGTTCGTAACTATCGGCGTAAATGTAACTGTCATTGTCATAACTTTTCCGGTTCGATAATACCTTGCCTGTGTTGGCTTGGGTGATGACGTAATGCAGATTGGCCAAAGGTATAGAGACGGCTTTGTCAGTTTCTTCAAATTTGAAATGAGTAGTAGTGGCGTTGAGATCGGTTTCCATTTTCAGACTGCCAGCCGCCTGCGCAGTCATGGTCCTCGTTCCGTCGGCGGCATAGAGAAGCTGGTAAGTAGATTCCTTTCCTTCAACGGCCTGTATCAGAAACTTCTGGTTATTGTTGTTTGGATCAACGTTCCATTGCAGTAACGTCCAAGGGGTACTGCTGTTCTCGGCCATGTCCATAGCTTTGTTGTAGTTGGGGTTGCAAAGTACGAACGTAGCCTCCTCATCCTCTACGGGAATCAGTGTCCATTCTTGTCCTGGCGAAGTGTTGTCGGGGGATGCAAGGGTGATGGCTGCGTTGTTGTTACCGTTGTTGCCGTTGGTCACAGCCAGTCCGTTGGAGGCTTGTGTGATGTGATAAATGACTCCCGGCCGCACTCCGATGTCGGCATAGGCAGCCAGTGAGAGGCAGCATAGCAGGAGGCCTATAAAGATTTTCTTACCTCTGTTGTCATTGTAAATAGGTTTCATATAAAAGGATATTGATAAAGTGATTAGTTCCTGTTTATCACGTCGTTTAATGTTTTCATGAAGACAAAACACTTAACTTCGCAAAGTTACATATTTTTAGGAAATACCCGTCAAAACAGCGGAAAAATATAGTTTGGAAGGAATAACCTTATCAAATGTCCGATAGGCGGATGAATAGTAATGTTCTCTTTTTAGTACAATTTGCTTTCTGCCGTAATTTGTATTAAAATGCCAGTCCTGTTTGTTTTAATGTCGTTGGGCAATTGCAGCCTAGAGCGGGTCGACATCGAAATGAAGTCTGACGCCTTTATATTCCGGTTGGGCCAGCAAAAGGTCGCGGGCCGTCGCCAGCGTGCGTCTCACGCCGCTTACGGGTAATTCGGGACGGAGTTTGAGCAGAAGTTTGCGGATGTGGAGCATCTGCACACGTCCCACGGCCGGCTTGTCGGGACCCAGCAGGTCCTCACCGAAATGCGGGCGCAATAGAGCGGCCAGATAATCGGCGGCCTGAGCGCACACTTGCTCGTTGCGGTGGCGGAGATAAATGTCTGTTATGCGGCGGAAAGGCGGATAGCGAAACATTTCGCGCTCTACCAGTTGCTGCCCGAAGAGGGCGGCATAGTTGTTTTCCGTCACCTGATGTATGACAGATAGGTCGGGCTGCCGTGTCTGCAACACCACGATGCCTCGGCGGCCTCGGCGACCTGCCCGCCCGGCAACCTGTGCCATCATGTGGTAAGCACGTTCGTAGGCACGGAAGTTCGGTTGCGACAGCATTTGGTCGGCGCTCAGGATGCCCACCACGCGTACACGGTCGAAATCAAGTCCTTTGGTTACCATCTGTGTGCCGATAAGCAAATCGGTGTCACCCCTCTCAAAGTCGTTGATAATGCGCTCGTAAGCCGCTCGCGAGCGCGTTGTGTCCAAATCCATTCTTGTCACTCTGGCTTGAGGGAAAAGCGTTTTCACTTCCGCTTCTATTTTCTCCGTACCGTAACCGATGTCGCGCAGATCAGTATCTTCGCAGTTGGGGCATTGACGCGGCACATCGTAATGTGCGCCGCAATAGTGACACACCAGTTTGCCGCTGTGCTGGTGAAACGTCAGCGACACATCGCAGGCTGTGCAACGCGGTGTCCATCCGCACGTGCGGCATTCCAGCACCGGAGCATATCCGCGGCGGTTCTGGAACAGAATGGTCTGTTCACCATCGGCCAATGCCTGTCTCACTTCTTCGATGAGCCGAGGTGAAAGGGGAGTCTTCATCAGTTTTTTGCGGCGCAGTTCCTTTACATCCTCCACTACAATTTCGGGTAGTTGCACGTCACCGTAACGGGCGGTCAGCGATACGATACCGTACTTTCCCGCAACGGTGGCGTTATAGTAAGTCTCTACCGAAGGCGTGGCTGTTCCCAAAAGAACCTTTGCCCCGTATTCCCGTGCCAGTACCATAGCGGTATCACGGGCGTTATAGCGGGGGGCGGGGTCTTGCTGCTTATAGCTTGTTTCGTGTTCCTCGTCCACTATGACCAGTCCCAAGCGGCGGAAAGGCAGAAACAGTGACGAACGCACGCCGAGTATGAGCGGGAAGGCACGGTCGGTGAGTTGCCGTTGCCACAGTTCGGCCCGCCAGGCATCGGGAAACTTGGAATGGTAAACTCCCATGTGCTCGCCGAACACACGTCCGAGGCGGTCGGTTATCTGCGTGGTGAGGGCAATTTCCGGTACGAGATAGAGCACCTGCAACCCTCGGGCGATAGTTTCCTCTATAAGCCGGATGTATATTTCGGTTTTACCGCTTGATGTGACACCGTGGAGCAGGCACACGTCTTTGTTCTGCCATAACCGCCGTAGTTCGTCACAAGCCTCCTGCTGCGCCC
>NZ_BEWW01000067.1 GCF_002933955.1 Prevotella sp. MGM2 | reverse complement strand
ATCGACGCGCGTCTGCGCCAACAACTGGGCACAGCCGCCGGCCGAACCTTACCCGACTTTACAGCCACCGACATAGACGGCCGCACCGTTACGCCCGCACAGTTCAAAGGCAAGCCTCTCATAATAGCTTTCTGGGCTTCATGGAGCAACGAGAGTTTTCCGCTCATAAAGTCCCTGAGGCGCATTCACAAAGCCTACGGCACGCAAGTGGGAGTGCTCGGTGTTTCGCTTGACACGGAAATGAAACAGTGCCGCCGACGCGTCGAAACTGACAGCATGAAATTCTCCACCGTATGCGACGGGGCAGCTTTCGACGGCGACCTTGTGCGCCGCCTCGGCATGCGCTACCTTCCAAGCGCCATTTTCGTAGATGCGGCCGGACGGGTGGTGGCCCGCGACCTCAAGGCCGACCGGCTGGAACAACTCGTGGCCGAACACGTCAGAACCGCCCGCTAACACCTCTACAGGAGCACAGCCCTACCCTATCGCCAAAAACTTTTCCCATTAACGCATCCCATGCTTGTAAAGATCAACACCGCCGCCCTGAACGGGCTGAGCGCCATGCACGTATTCCTCGAGGTGAACACTTACAAGGGCACGAGCCTCGTCATGGTGGGTTTGCCCGACAACGCCGTGCGCGAGAGCCTTTCGCGCGTCAGCAGCGCCCTGCACAATTCCTCGCTGCAAACTCCCCGCCTGGCCGGCACCATCAACTTTGCGCCGGCCGATGTGCGCAAGGAAGGCACGGGCTATGACCTGCCTTTGGCCATAGGACTGCTGGCGGCCTGCAAAATGGTGGGTACCGAAGCCCTTCCCCGATGTGTGCTGGTGGGCGAACTCGGCCTGGACGGCTCGCTGCGTCCGGTGAAAGGCGCCCTGCCCATAGCCGTCAAGGCC
>NZ_BEWW01000066.1 GCF_002933955.1 Prevotella sp. MGM2 | reverse complement strand
ATATAGTTCCATAAAATCCTCTGTCACTAAATAATATTTGTCAAGCCCTTCACAATCGCCGATAAATGTATGTATATCAGACATTCTTGCTTTATAAACGACGAAATCCTTATTCCAATAATCAATAAAGAAATAGAGAACGATATTTTTGTCTATTATATCCAGCAGATGAAAATAAGGATCTTCTCTATTGCAATCTATGCTGCATGGCACATATTTAAAGTTCAACCATAATGCACGAGGATTACCAAATACAAAAGTGTCATATAGCCTTTGAGTCAAAATTTCTTTATCAGCATCTTCTATTTTCAGAAATGGAAGATGATAATCTTTGACTGTCCGTTCTATTTCTTTATAGTCAAACATGACATTTTGCTTTTATTGGTAATATATATATGACTATATCCTTATCCGCTAATCAATGTAGTATTATCAAAACTCGCATCCCAGTCTTTCCAAACCGGTTCGCGTCCTGTCGCTTTGAGCGCAATTTCCACCTCAGCAGCAGTACGTTCATCGCTCACATGGAATTGTTCCAATGCCTGCGGATAGGTAAAATATCCCCCCGGTTCGGTTTTACTTGCTGCTGACATAGTGGTCACGCCCAATGTAGCCATGTGGTCACGCAAAGCGGCTGGTTCACGCGTGGAATAAGATATGTCTACATCGTGGTCAAATATGCGCATGGCAAAAGTAACCTGTGCCAGCTGGCGGTCTGTCATAATACAATTAGGGCGGAAACCACCATTTTCCGATGGTCGCATACGGGGGAAATTCACACTGTACTTCGTACGCCAATAATGATGCTGCAAGTAGCGCAAATGACCGGCCATCATGGTAATATCCGTTCGCCATTCTTGTTCCAGCCCAATGAGTACCCCCATGCCGATACTATGCACACCGGCTTGACCCATACGGTCGAAGCTATTGACACGCCATTCAAAATTCGACTTCATTCCACGTGGATGATAAAGATTGTAATTGGCCCTGTTGTACGTTTCCTGAAAACAAATGACGCCGTTCATACCATGATGGCGCAATTCCGCATACTCTTCCGTAGAGAGCGGCATAACCTCTATTTTCAGATTGGAAAAATAAGGCTTTGCCAAATCCAGCGCACGGGCGATGTAGGGAACACCAGCCTTAACCGGATTTTCACCTGTGACGATGAGCAGATTTTCAAAAGGCGCCAGACGTTTGATAGCACGGTATTCGTTAACGATTTCCTCTTCTGTGAGAATGATCCGTTTCATTTTGTTGGCTACATGAAAGCCACAATATACGCAAGAGTTGGTGCAGGAATTGGTTATGTAGAGCGGTACAAACATCGAAATGGTACGTCCGAAACGCTCCTCTGTATAGCGTCGGCTGAGGCGGGCCATTGTTTCTAAAAAAGGCTCGGCCGCGGGCGACACCAACGCCATGAAGTCCTCTATATCACAACGCCGGCCTGGAATAAGAGCCCGCCGGACATCTACTTCGGTCTTGGCATAAATACGAGTTGTCACATCATCCCAATCGTATTTTCTTAATTCTTCTGAAAACATCTGTTTCTCTCAAAATTAAAAACTATAATATATCAAAAGCCGTTTATTCTCCTAAAAAAGCAGTGAGGGGAGAGCTGGCCTCTGCTTCGAGTGTAACGCCTTGAGCCGGCAATCCGGCTTCATAAGCCCGCCGGCCGGCCTCTACGGCTTGCCGGAATGCAAAAGCCATCTCTACCGGCTTGCCAGCTACTGCAATGGCTGTATTGACCAAACAGGCCGACGCACCCAATTCCATAGCTTCGGCAGCATGACTCGGTGCGCCGATACCGGCATCTACCACGACAGGTACTGTGGCTTGTTCGACAATGATTTGAAGAAAATCTCTGGTACGCAGTCCTAAATTGGTGCCAATGGGAGCTCCCAAAGGCATTACTGCCGCCGCTCCGGCTTCTTCAAGGCGCTTACAGAGTGTTGGATCAGCCTGACAATAAGGTAAAACTACAAACCCCATTGCGGCTAGTTTCTCAGTAGCTTTGAGGGTTTCTACCGAGTCGGGCAAAAGGTAACGCGGGTCTGGATGTATTTCCAATTTCAGCCAATTTGTGCCAAAAGCCTCACGAGCCATTTGAGCTGCAAATACGGCTTCTTCCGCATTGCGCACACCACTTGTGTTAGGTAATAATTGTAGTTCCGGACGCCTGATATGCACCATTAAATCATCATCACTATTGTCCAAATCGACACGCTTCATAGCTACAGTGACCATTTCTGTACCCGAAATTTCTATAGCCTGTGCCATAAGGACATTGTCATTAAACTTCCCCGTTCCCAAAAACAAACGGGATTTAAATAGGCGTCCTGCAATGGTAAGTGTTGTAGACATATTATTGGTTTTGTTTGTTCATTAAACTAAAAAATATAAAAGGTTGGGTCTGCAACTATCCGCCACACGCTGCTTTTATGATTACAATATTCTGACCCTCTTCCAGTTTAAATTCACTCCATGCCGTACGAGGCACTATTCGCCCATCCACTCCTACTGCAGTACCACCGGAAGGAAGGGCTAGTTCGCTCACAAAAACTTCCAAAGTATCTGCATTAGTTTCTATTGGTCTGTTATTTACGTTTATTCTCATATTTATTCTATAATCAGATGAAAGCGCTCATTACGACATTAGTAAAATTTCCGAATCTCAATCCCTCCAGTTCTCAAAAACAACTATTTAAAACCGGCCTTGATTAATGATACGATAAATTTTTATCTGTTTGCGATCATCACAGGAACGATGACGGCTATCGTAAACCAATTCTGTCGTATAAGTAGGAAAAACTTTCAAAAAATCGGTTATTTCATCATTCCCGGTAACCAGCAGCCCCTGAACAGGTAAGGGATGAGCCTTATCTATAGGGATAATACGGTCTCCCAAGTAAAAATTAATTGTAAAGGGGTGCATTCTATTGGCTTCGAGCACATCGGTACGGTAGGAATAAACAGTTCCTGTCGGTTGTAGTTTCTGTATGTATCGCGCCACACCTCGATCGGTCTTTACTTTCATTACAGGAGGCAGAAAAACTCCGTCAAGACAAAGAAATAGCGTTATAACCATACTTATAAGAAGTGCTAGCCGTGGCTTGCGAGGATGACTCAGAAAGCTTACAGCGGCACTTAGAGCTATTACAAGTAAAAAGATTTCCATAAAGCCTAATGGTGACTTAGCCAATGCCTGCATAAAAGCAACATTTTCAGAGGCATATCTACCATTCAAAAATGCTTCAGGTATCGCACCTGAACGAAAGGCAACAAATGCAGCTACAATTATTAGTGTAAGTGATGCTAACGTTATTCCTAAAGCGTGAAGAGAACGCGGATGGCGGCCACGAAGCCAAAGCAGATATTCAGCGAGGAAAAGAGCAGCGAAAGGATAAGCCGGCAGTAAGTAAACGCTACGTTTACTGGCGGGAATGCAATAAAAAATGAAGATAGTGAACAACGACACTAAAGCAAAAAGCCGTGTCGGTTCCATACAGCGTACCATAGCGAATGGCCGCCACATTCTCATACGTTCAATCAAACTGCCGAAGTCATATCGCCGCATCGCTTTAACTCCAAGAGGCAGTACAATGAGCAGAATAAGAGAATAAGGCAAAAAGCCTGTGATCATTGTCATGACATTATAAGGCCATGGATTTATATGCGAAGCATAGGTCATCTGTCCTGTGAAACGCAATATGTTTTCTTCATAGATAAGTTGGAGGAAACGTTCGCCTCCATGCGGTTCGTTATAGGCTGCCCAATACCATAACAGCAACGGTAAAAGAGACATCACAGCCACGAGGGCAAATTTCCATAAGAGCGTGAGGAACTTTTCATGCCTGCCTATAAGCAATGTCAGTGCTACGGCACCACAGGGCAAAACTATGCCGACAGGACCTTTGGTAAGTGCGGCACCAGCGCACAGAATGATCCCCAACCACGGCACGCCACGCAATCCGCGTTCACCCCAAGTATAAAGCGCATAGCAAGCCATTACAGTGAGTGCGGCCAAAAGCATGTCTACGCGACAAGTCATGGCACCGCGGTGCACTTCAAAATTTGTCAATGTAAGTAAAGCAGTTATCAAAGCAATCTGTGTCCCCAACCGTCGGGAAAAGAAACAGAATGTAGCAAGTACCATGGCGATAGCTGCCAATGCCGACGGCAGACGTGAAGTGAATTCGCTCACACCGCCTGCAAGTGTGGATATTCCAGCCACCAGCCAGTGGAGCAAAGGCGGTTTGAACGCGATCTCGTCACCATTATTCACAGGCAAGATCCAGTTACCGTCGTTAATCATCGACATCGCCACAACTGCTTCGCGGGGTTCACCGCGTGTGTTAAATGGCGTGGCATCAAGAAAGAGCAGTAACGATATTGCACAGATTATTAACAATGGAATACCGACTTTTTTATAGTCACAAACAAGAGGTGTCATTTTTCGTGCTAAAATAAATGAAATAATTTTTCATGGCCCAAGCCAGTGTATCCGACAGAAGCTACAGGTGCGGTGGGTAGTTCTAATTTTGTATGAAGAGAACGCCTCTTGCCGGAGCATAGCTCATACGGTAACGGTAAAGGGGACGACCGCTTTTGCCGGCCACGACAATACCGCCATTATCGAGATTATAGCTGCGCGAGCAGAGAGAACATTTTACTATTGTGTGATTCTTAGAATCGAAGTTGCATTTTCGTGGTATGGCGTTGTCACGATAGCAATTGGGGCACACAAGATCAAATGCCACAGAGTAGAAATTCCCTGTCAGATCAGGAATACCAGATGTGCCTACAATGAAACCGGCCACGAATTCGGGTTTTCCGTATTGATCAAGAGCCGTTGGGGTATAAACATAACTCTCACCATTAGGAGAAGCAAAGACATAACGCCCATTTTTTTCAAAAGTTATTTTGCAGAACTGTCCGGGATTACCCAAAGCACGGTGAAGTGGTGGCGTGGTAATCACGCGGGTATACCAGAAAAAGGCACGGATATTGGTATAAAGTCTATCGCCCTCATCAATGCAAGCGGTAAAGCAACAAAGTACCACTAAAATAATTGTAAGAACGTTCAACAGATTATGGCATTTACTGTAAGGATACTTCATACGCTTCATCAATCAAAATGATTCCCCCGATTCTATCGGGAATTTATTACACATTCCGTAAGAGCAGTTCCGTTTTTCAGCATCTTCATTCCGCTGATGCCAGCAATTGTTTTTGAGCTTCGTCCACCCGGTCAAATGCGAAACGGGTATAAATGTTCTCCATCAAAGCAGCTATTTCTGCATTACAGAGATTACCTACAGAGCCTTCATGCGTATGACGAATATTCTTGACCGGTTGGAATTTGCCAGCCTCTATATCAAGTCCCACTTTCCTGTAAGCATCGCGGAAAGGCATGCCTTCTGCAGCAAGACGGTTTACTTCCTCCACGGAGAACATAGCATCGTAGCGTTCGTCATCAAGAAGATGTTCGTTCACACTCATGCGTTCCACTATATAAGTGGTCATGCGTAAGCAATCGAGCAACTGGTCGAAAGCCGGAAGGAACACTTCTTTTATTTCTTGAAGATCACGAAAATAGCCGCATGGCAGGTTGTTCATTATCAGTACTACCTGTGAAGGCAGTGCCTGCAGGCGGTTACAACGGGCACGGATAAGCTCAAATACATCAGGATTTTTCTTATGCGGCATGATGCTCGATCCAGTTGTGCATTCATCGGGTAGTTTCACAAAACCGAAATTCTGTGAATTGAACATGCAAGCATCAAATGCCAACTTGGACACAGTGCCGGCAATACCTGCCAGAGCGAATGCTACGTTACGCTCATTCTTTCCGCGTCCCATCTGTGCATATACCACGTTATAGTCCATCGAGTCGAAGCCCAATAACCGTGTGGTGAGGGTTCGGTCAAGCGGAAACGAAGAACCGTATCCTGCCGCCGAACCGAGTGGATTGCGGTTGGTCATGCGATAGGTCGCTTCAAGCAGATACATATCATCGGTGAGACTTTCGGCATAAGCGCCAAACCACAACCCGAAACTTGATGGCATAGCCACCTGCAGATGGGTATAGCCGGGCATAAGTACGTCCTTGTAGCGCTCGCTTTGTCGTTGAAGTTCACAAAAGAGCGTCCGTACCGCTTCAGCTACCTCGCGCAACTTATCACGTGTAAAGAGTTTGAGATCTACCAGCACTTGGTCATTACGCGAACGGCCGCTATGTATTTTCTTGCCCATGTCGCCCAGTCGGCGTGTAAGCATGAGTTCCACTTGCGAGTGTACGTCCTCAATGCCCTCCTCTATGCAGAAGCGGCCATCTTCCGCCAGATGGTAAATATGCCGCAATTCGCGCAGAAGCACGGGAAGCTCATCGGGAGCTATAAGCCCGATTTTACTAAGCATCGTAACATGTGCCATCGAACCGAGCACGTCATATTTTGCCAGATATAGATCGAGTTCGCGGTCGTGCCCTACTGTGAAGCGGTCTATCTCTTCGGCTACACATACCGACTTTTGCCAAAGTTTTGCGCTACCGAGTTTTTGTTGCTTGTTGACTTGTTCAGACATATATAAATATAAAAGTATGCCGGCCACATTTACTTCTTTTGCGACCGGCCTTTTGTTAAAATTCCATGGAATAAGAAATGCCCCGGCGGTGCATATCACGCAATACAGGCATTATCCGGCGGCGGAAATCTTCCCACGAGCGCCGTTCAGGCCGACTCCATGCGGCTTCAGCCAATGCCAATGCTCGCGGATAAGCCTGATAGTAGATACGTTCAGTACTGTTAATACATTCGCTCCAAAGGGTACCGGCCACTCCCAAAAGGTTTTCACGCTCAAAGGCATCACCCATATTCCAGGCCGGATCAAGTTTGTAAGTCTGCTGTAGTGATGTGACCGGCATGCCCCAGTTGACCTCTGGCATATCTCCCCGTGCCATAGGATAATCCAAATAGCAGTGTTCACCCGGACAAAGCACAATACGGGCGTTGTTGCGGATGGCGGCTTCAGCGGCAGCTTTTGTCAGACCGTGCCGCCAGGCAAAAGTAACACATCCTTCGGGAATGTTCTTGAAATCCGTTTCGTACCAGAACATAGGTGTCTTGCCATACTTGGTACGTAATGTATCAATGACGCGTCCGAAAAGAAATTCCTGTAACCGCCAATTTTCACTGCGGTCGGTCGTAGTGATATCCAGCCGGCGCTTGAGGGTCTGGCAGTCAGGGCAGTTAGTCCAACAGCCGAGCGCAGGATTACCGGCCTCGTCACCTCCAAGATGCACATATTCAGATGGAAAGACATCAGCCAGTTCGGCAAATACATTACCTAGGAATTCGTAGGTAAACTCTTTGCCCGGACAAAGCAGTTCGTTGCTCACGCCGCAAGTGGTGCGGATGGGAAGTTGCTTGGCACCACAGGTCAGTTCCGGAAATACATGGATGGCAGCTACCTCATGCCCTGGCATTTCTATTTCGGGAATGATGTCTACATGATAACTGGCAGCAAAAGCTACCAATTCGCGCATTTGATCCTGCGTGTAGTAACCTTCAATGGGAATGAGCATGTCATCCATTCCCACGCGTGACGAAGCTTTCGCGGTGAGTTCAGGATATTTCTTTATCTCTATACGCCATGCCTGATCGTCTACCAAATGAAGGTGGAGGGCGTTGAGTTTGTAGCGGGCCATTTCAGGAATGAAAGCCTTGAGTTCCTCAAAGGGGATGAATATGCGGGCGGGATCCACCATGAGCTCACGCATGTCCGTTCGTGGCGCGTCTTTCAGAACCATTTGCGGTAGAACATCGCAACAGCCACTCATTCCATCAGCAGCCAAAAGGCATTCCAGTGTCATGAGACCATAAAAGACACCAGCCGGCGACTTTCCCATAATATCAATACCTTCTGCCGTCACTCTTAGAGTATAAGCCTCACGATGACCTAGTGTATTGTCAAGTCCGAGGCGCAAACGGATTTTCCCTTTTCGTCCGTTCTGCTTCACCCCTGTGCGGTCGGCCAGGATGCGAAGGGCATGTTTTTTTTCGTTATCCAACTGGCTGTCAGCCTCTATCATCCATGTTTGCTTCACCAGCAGCGGTGTTGCGATGCCGTGCACTTCAAGCTGTTCCGGATTGGGAACGATACATTTCTCGGGACGGCATATTTCAAAACCAGCTTTTTCATTGCCAAAAAAGACATTCCAGCCTTCGGCCTTCCGGTAAAAATCCTCCGAACCCTTAGGCACTGACAGCTGACAGCGGCGAACATCCACGCCCTCAAAGGTGGAAGCACTGGCACGCGGCGGAATAGCGGATCTCACGGTAATGGTTCTCAGACCGTTGCAACGGGCAAAGGCGAACTCACCTAGCGAGGGTGCTCCCTCTATGATGAGTGATTCAAGGCCCTTGCACCCTAAGAAAGCGGCATCGGCTACCGTGGCGGTACTTGCCGGCAGAACGATGCTCTGCAACGAGTCGCAGGCAAAGAAAGCCTGAGTGCCCACATTGTGCAGAGTATGGGGCAATATAACCTGTTGCAGGCGGTGACGTGAATGGAAAGCGTTTTTCGGAATTTCAAGAACGTCGGAGTGACTCAGGTCAACGCGTTTCAGCCGATGGCACAGATCACGCAATTGTCGGAAATCAGAATTACCGACAGTGGAAAGCTGTCCGGTAAGAATCAAGTCAGTGGCCCCCTCCTTCTGTTGGGGTGTAAGGTCGGACATGCGTGCCACGGTTTGTGCCACGAGAGAGACAGCTGTCAGAAATAAAGTGGCCGTCAACAGTATTTTTTTCATGACATAATATATAATATAAGAGAAGTGCCGAACTGGCTGTCAGTCGAAACTTACCACACGACTGCCATCAGCCTGTTCTTCTACCGTCACCTTTACGGCATCGCCGGGCAGAAGTTCCTCTATGAGTTCGGGCCATTCAATGAAACACACAGCACCTGAGTAAAAATAATCCTCGTAGCCCATGTCATACACCTCGTCTATTTTTTTTATACGATAGAAATCGAAGTGATACACCAGTTCCCCCGTGCTATCGGAGCGATATTCGTTGACGATGGAGAACGTAGGTGAGTTGACCACGTCATCTATGCCAAGCGCCTCGCAGAGGGCTTTGATAAAAGTAGTTTTTCCGGCGCCCATTTTGCCGTAGAAGGCAAACACCGTGTAATTGCCCATGGTTTTGACAAACTCATGCGCGGCTGCACCGAGATCAGCGGTTGATGGTATAATCAGTTTCATAAATTTGATCGTTGGTGTTGATACGTAGGTGCAAAGTTAGTACATGAGAAGCGAAGTGCCAAATTATTTCCCTAGATTACTTGCACTGCCAAGAGAGGCTTTTCAACTTTAACATATTTAACTTTCTATTGCATTCCGAAGTGGTGTTTTTTCAATAGCAAGTATTCAAGTTGAATTTCTAGTACAAACTTTTTTATTTTCATCGCTTCAAATCTATCTTTTAGTATTCTGGAGTGTGATTAAAGGTTAAAAATATCCATATTTAAAACAAGTTGGCGATAAAAAAAACTTCGATATTGTTTATTTTATATTTTTTGATTATTTTTGTGGAGTTTAGAATAAACATCATCCTCTTTTGTGTCTTTTTGTTTTTGTCGTTAATCGCCGAATTTTACATAAATCCTAACTTTCATCCATGAAGAAAATCACCCCTATCATTTTAGCTCTAACCCTGACCGGGCTGCCGGTAGAAGGAGTGGCTCAAAGCGGTTTCCAACTCATAGACACACCTTTGAGCAATCCCGACAACGAGCCTGCGCCAGTACATCCTATACCTCACGAACGCCAGATGAAATGGCAGGAAACGGAGTTCTATGCTTTTTTCCATTACGGAATGAATACCTATACTGGATTAGAATGGGGTAACGGCGATGAGGCCGAAACCATCTTTGCCCCAACGGCGGCACCCAATCCGCGACAGTGGCTGGAAGTGGCCAAAGCGGCGGGCATGAGGGGCGGAATTGCCGTGGTCAAGCATCATGACGGGTTCTGCCTGTGGCCTACCAATACGACTACGCACAATGTCACGCGGAGCGGCAATGATTTCGGCAGACAAACAAACATTCCACGCGACTTTGCCGAAGCAGCACGCGAACTGGACATGAAATATGGTTTCTACATATCGCCGTGGGACCGCAACAGTGCCCTCTACGGCACAGATCAATACGTGAGCGATGTTTTTCTCAAACAATGTGCCGAATTGGCACAATATGGCACAGATCAATTCGAAATGTGGTTTGATGGGGCCAATGGCGGCACCGGTTATTACGGTGGCGAAGGCGGTACGCGTAACATTGATCGCGAGACTTATTATGACGTACCCAATCTGCGTGACTCCGTACACAAGGTATGCCCTGACTGCGTACTTTGGGGCGTTGGCGGCGAGGCGCGCTGGATAGGCAATGAAGCCGGATGGGCAGGACAGACCAATTGGTCAACCGAAAACCGTGGTACAGCCCCCGAAAAAAACGGCATGTACGGTTCTGAGAACGGATGGTTCTGGCTTCCGGGCGAGAGTGACGCCAAAGCGACCAACCGCGGATGGTTCTGGCATGAAGGCGAAAGTCCCCTGTCCGCCGAACGACTGTTCCAGATGTATCTTGAAACAGTGGGCCGCAACGCCACACTGATTCTAAATATTCCTCCCGACAAGGCGGGAGTCCTGCCTCCTGCATCAGTCAGTGCATTACAGGGAATGGGCGACCTACTTCGCAGCCGCTTTGCCACCGACCTGGCCCGAGAGGCACAAGTACAGGCTACGGGAACACGCAATGCCGGTACAATGCGCAACTATATGCCGGACAACCTTACCGACAATGATAAGGATACCTATTGGGCCACCGATGACGGGACAACATCAGCTATCATCACTCTTACATGGGATAAACCGAAAACCTTGCGCTACGTATCACTGATGGAGTATATCCGAAAAGGGCAACGCGTAAAGGGATTTACCATCGAAACCAGCAGTGACGGAACGACCTGGATGCCAGCTGCCCCAAATGTGGAGTGTACGACTATCGGATATAAGCGTATCATTCCCCTCAACGGCAGTACATCGGCTAGTTACGACAGCGGCATCACAGCCAAAGCTCTCCGCATAACCATCACCGACAGCAAGGCCTGCCCGCTACTGCACACTGTTTCTGTGTTTTAACTTAAAAAAGACTTTTCATGATGATTCTCAAAAAAACTATCATACCGGCACTCCTGTGCTTCCCCCTGCTTGCAGCGGCTCAGACAACTGTATCTTTCGAAATGGCAGACTATCGTTCCATCGGCGTTTACGACACTTGGGAAGAGTCACCTTTCCGCACCGGCGCTCTCCGAGGCAATGTGGCCGTAGTGGAAAATCATCTTGCCGGTAAGGACAACGCTCTGGGGTACGCTCCTAACAGCACCGGGAAAATACTTGCCGTACAACGGTCACGCTTCGGAAGTAACACCTTTGGCGTGCGCATTGATCTGAAAGAGACTTTCGAACTGACAAAGGACACAAAATACGCTCACGTATTCATCCACAAGCCCACCGAAGGACGTGTTATGCTGATCGGGCTTGGAAAACGCCGCGAGCGTGCCGGACAATCATCTGAAACAGAACAGTTCTGGACGCTGTCCACCACAAAAATCACTCCAAACGGATGGTGTGATGCCGTATTTCCCATAAAAGGAGCAGGCAACATCGACATACATAGCCTTGTTGTCGTGCCTGATTGTGAATCGCCACATGCCTTACAGGAAGACTTTGCTGCTTATGTCGATGAAATTGTCATAGACAACGATGCCAACCCACGTTTCCGCCGTGGCGATTACATTCTTAATTTCAGCGAGGATGAAATTTCCAACAAAAGCGGCAGTTTTCTCAACAGCATTACGCTTAATGGTTCGAAAGACGGCAATCAGAGCGTTGAAATAGGCAGTATCTCTCCTCAAAGACTTTACCGTCCGCTACTGGAGAAAAGTTTTACCGCACGCGCCGGTGAAACACTTACACCGACTTTCAGCTACACCGCCAGCTGGATGAACGGTTACGTCTATCTGGATCGTGGCAACGACGGCAGATTTGAAGCCACATTGGCTGACAATTACACCATTCCGGCCGGTAGCGACATCATGACCTATTCCTATGTAGAAACGGTGGAAAATACCGAAGGTTATAAAAGCGACGGTTCAAAAGTAACAGGCAATGCCCGCAATGTACTGAATCCTCCGGCTTTCAAACTACCGGAAGATCTGGCTCCCGGTTTTTACCGCATGCGCTTCAAAGTCGATTGGGGCAGCGTAGATCCGGCCGGACGCATGACAGCCACCAACAGCATCAAACAGAACGGCGGTGTCATCGTAGACATGCGCATGAACATACATGGCGATTTTTGCAACGTGAACGATGCCAACCGCAACGGTGAGGTATTAACGGCCAACGGCGAAAAATTAGTGAAATATCAGGCTCCTTTCGGTCAGCCGCTCACCATTAAGATGAATCCAGAGAACGGTTTCACCTATGACGGTATCCGTTTGCGTCACGGGCACAATCTGGCCGGCGACAGCCTGATACACGGCACACCGCAATACGAGGATGTTGTTATTCCGGCTTATCTGTTCAAAGACGACAAATTCACCATACCGGCCGAATACATGGATGGCGATGTGGAAATAGAAGGACTATTCGTGGAAATAACCGGTGAAACGCCAAAACCGGCCGGAGATTACGCCCTGAACTTCGGGAAAGACCTGACAATAACCCGCAGCGACCGCCAGCTAAACCGCATTTCTTTTACAACGACACAAGGAGGGGCTACAACACTGAATATTCCCTCCGGAATCAATTACGTTTACCGTAACCTTACTCCGCTGCAAGTCTCTGCTGTGTCCGGCGATAAGGTGAGCACCTCTATCGACTATACGGGTAAGGCCATGCATTTGTACCTCTATGTGGATTACAGTCAGGACGGCCAATTTAATAACACGCTTACTGCCAATGGTGTTCCGACGATATCCTCGGAATTAGTGTCCTATACTTATTATGACGGAAAAAACAGTTTGGGACAAAGCATTGACGGTGCTCCCGGCAGCGTGGCAGTGAATGCCTTGCCCGAGTTTACCATACCGTCTTTCCTGCCTGCCGGTGTTTACCGTGCCCGACTTAAGGTTGACTGGAATAACATAGATCCCGCCGGACAATGGACTGAAAACGGCGCCAATAAAATAAATGAAAACGGAGGTTATGTGGTCGATTTTTTACTTAACGTCCAGGCTACCTCCAACAGTCTCGACATACAGACAGTCAACGGCAGCATAAATGGCAGCGGCACATCCGGGCTTCCTGAAAAGATCCCGTTCCGCCGCGCCCTCACAGTGGTTCCGGTCGGAGCGGCGCAAGGCTATGAGGCAGAATTCCTGACAATCCGCCACGGACATAATATAGATGGGGAACAATTCGTCCATGGCAACCGCCAGTGGAGTGAATACCGCGTTGCCTTTTCAAAAGGAAGAAGCGTAACGTTGCCTGCTGACAGCGTAAACGGCATGGTGCGCATCACGGCCGAATTCTTACCAACGGAGACTGCGGCGTATAAACTTGTATTCGCTGATGAATTTAATGAAGGAACCGCACCGGACAACACCTTCTGGACACGCTGTACCCGCCAGAATCCTACCTGGAAACGCTTCTTGTCCAAAACTGAAGAGGGCCATAAACTTACAGGATACATAGAAAACGGCAAATTCGTTGCCCGGGCCATCCCCAATCCTCTTCCCGCAGAAGGAAACGTAGCCATGATCAGCGGCGGCATAGAGTCGTGCGGCAAGTTCAGTTTCAAATACGGGAAAATAGAAGGCCGTCTCAAAACCAATCCGTATTCGGGTAATTTCCCGGCTTTTTGGATGATGCCGGAAAATACGGTCAAGGGCTGGCCCTACGATGGCGAGATTGACATTTGGGAACAGGTCAACACTCTCAACCGCTCCGATCACACCATCCACACGCAATGGGCCAATACTACTGCCGACGGTTCTCTTTGTCAGGGACAGGGTAACAATCCCCCGAAATCGGGGTCAAACGGCTCTACGACCAACGGCAACTACCATACGTTCGGTTTTGAATGGACCGATGATTTGCTCACGTGGTATGTAGACGGACAGAAAGTGTTCTCTTATGCCAAATTGAAGAATAACGCCAATGCCCTCAGTCGCGGGCAATGGCCTTTCGATGCGCCGTTCTACATTATTCTCAACCAGAGTGTAGGTAATGGGGGCTATGCCGCCAATCCCGACACAGGGCATACTTATGAGACCCTCTTTGACTGGGTGCGTGTTTATCAGAAGGATAGTCAGATTACCAATATCGGGAACCTGGCTAGTGACAGACAGTTGGACTATTATGTCAGTCCAGGTAAAATCCGTTTCGTGGCTCCAAAGACGGTGAAGGTAACAATAACCACACTTTCCGGACGTACCGTTTTCCGCAAGAGCATACAAGGAAATGTTGACGTAAAACTGCAGAAAGGCATCTATGTTATCAACGATAATAAAGTCATCGTGCCCTGACACCGCACACCGGCTATGTTGACACCGCAAGTAAACAAAATCTCCGTGAAGTTTTATTATTTAGCTTCACGGAGATTTTGTTTGTTTTCATACTCGACATTACCTACTGCAGAAGATTATGCTCCTTTCTTTCGAATCTATATTATATGCGCCAGGTTTTCAGGCGCAGGCTGTTGGCCACTACGCTTACGCTGCTCATAGCCATGGCAGCGCCTGCTATCATGGGGTTGAGCAGGAAACCGCCTAGCGGATAGAGAATACCGGCGGCCACGGGCACACTGACAATATTATAAATAAAAGCCCAGAAAAGATTCTGACGGATGGTTCGCACAGTCTTTGCAGAAAGGCGTATGGCATCGGCGATACGAATAGGATCCGAAGACATAATGGTTATCTGCGCCACATCCATGGCAACGTCACTTCCCTGTCCCATGGCAAATCCTAAATCGGCCTGAGCCAATGCCGCACTGTCGTTGATGCCATCTCCCGCCATGGCCACTTTTTTCCCGTCTGCCTGTAACTTTTTTATGAAATCGGCTTTTCCGGCCGGCAACATCTCGGCTTCGTAGAGGTCTATGCCTGTTTGCCGGGCTATGGCTGCTGCTGTGGCTGCATTGTCTCCGGTAAGCATACAGACGTCCAGTCCCATTTCTTTCAGGCGCGCGACCGCTGTTGCTGAAGTTTCTTTCACTCTGTCGGACACGGCCAACAGAGCTATAGCCCGTTTTTCATCGGCAAACCATACCATTGTTTTGGCCTCGCGCGCAAATGCCTGTGCCCGCTCAATGAGTTCCTCGCCAACGTCCACCCCGTTTTCGCGGAGCAGGCGCAGATTACCGGCCATATAGAGCTTTCCGCCGATGCTTCCGCGTACACCGCGACCGGACAGACTCTCAAAGTTCTCCACATCCATGGTCTGGCATCTGAGATGCGCGGTAATGGCTTCGGCCAGCGGATGTTCGGATAATTTTTCGAGACTACACAGTGCCTCTGCCGGCAGCACCCCGCCGTTTGCCACCACTGTGTCCGTCACACACGGGCGGCCTTCAGTAATAGTCCCCGTCTTGTCGAGCACAACGGTGTCTATCTTCCGGGCCATCTCAAGGCTTTCGGCATTCTTGACAAGAATGCCCATATCCGCGCCTTTGCCAATGCCGACCATAATAGCCGTCGGCGTAGCCAGTCCCAGCGCACAAGGACAAGCGATGACCATAACGGTGACAGCAGCCAGCAGGCCGTATGTGAAACCGTGGTCGGGAGAAAGGTTTATCCAAATGATAAATGTGAGGACAGCCACACTTAAAATTACGGGAACGAAAACGGCAGCCACACGGTCCACCAGCCGTTGCACCGGTGCTTTGCTGCCTTGGGCCTCCTGTACAAGGCGGATGATTTGCGAGAGCACCGTGCCGGTCCCGACCTCTTGTGCGCGGAACCGGAAACTGCCTTTCTGATTGATGGTGCCTGCAAAGACCTTCTCACCCGGTTTCTTTTCTACTGCGATGGCCTCGCCGCTAAGCATACTCTCATCCACATAGGAATGTCCCCCGACTACGACACCGTCCACAGCCACCCGCTCTCCCGGTCGCACCAGTACGAGACAGCCCGGCCGGATCTGCTCAATGGGCACCACTTGTTCCCTGTCGTCCTCATCGATCAGCGTCACCGTTTTCGGCTGGAATCCCATAAGCCGTCTGATGGCTGATGACGTGCCGGCTTTGGCTCTTTCCTCAAGCATACGCCCCAGCAGAATAAAGGCTACGACAACTCCCGAAGCCTCAAAATAGACATGCGGCTCAAGGCCCCTGCTGCGCCAGAAATCCGGGAAAAGAAGGTTGAATAGACTGAAAAAATAGGCTGTCCCCGTGCTGATGGCTACAAGCGTGTCCATATTGGCAGAGCGATGACGGAGTTGTTTCCAGGCTCCGGTAAAGAAATCGCGGCCCAGGCCAAAAACAATAGGAGTAGCCAACAGGCAGGTCACCACACCGCTCCATGACCGGTGCATGAAGAACATGCCGGCCACAATCAGCGGAACCGCCAGCACCACAGCCCATCCGGCACGCCGCTGCAGGCGGTGATAGCTTTTTCTCCGGCATTCCTCCGCTTCATCGGTACCACTCCGCCCGTCTTCCACCACCAAGTCATACCCACCTTGCCGGACAGCCCTCTGCAACATCTCGGGCGATGTCAGCGAGTCATCGTAGGTGACCGTTACTGTAGCGGCGGCAAAGTTGACAACCGCCTTCTCCACACCGGCTTGAGCGGCTATTATCTTTTCTACACGCGCGGCACAGACCGCACAACTCATTTCCAATACGGGAAAGGTTCTGGAATTCATTTTATCCATCGTTTTTTATCGTTATGTCATTAAAGGAC
>NZ_BEWW01000065.1 GCF_002933955.1 Prevotella sp. MGM2 | reverse complement strand
GCCATCCGGCGACTTCCTCCATAGCCGTGCGCTCGGCCTGTCGGCGTATATCCTCGGAGGACTGGCAGATAATTTCAAGGTCGGACGGGCAGGTAACTACCCGGTAATCGTCGTTGGTAAGAAAAGACATCGGAGCATGGATTAGACGGTTCTGTAAATCGCGATGGCCTCTATGTCTGCGGCGGTAACTCCTTTGCGGTAGACACCCTCGCGCACAAGCCGCTTGATATGCTGCTTGCTCACGACCACAGGGCGACCGTTAAGGTTAATGACAAGATGCTTCTGCCCGGAGACGGCGCGTCGGCGGTCGGCCTCGCGTCGGCAATGGCGCAGACGGCAGTCGAAAACGACCGCACGGAAGTAGGTTCTGATGTTGCGGAATAATTTCATATAGGAGAAGTGTTGAATTGTTACCATGAATTTTTAGGGGCTTTGCGGCGACCCACGGAGGGCTTGAACCTCTGCTGCCGGGTAAGCCCCTGCAGAATGAAAATCGCTCCCTCGTCGGCATCCGGACCGTCGTCGTGTCCCGACATACCACGCTCACAGGAGAGCGTCTGGTCTATGCC
>NZ_BEWW01000064.1 GCF_002933955.1 Prevotella sp. MGM2 | reverse complement strand
CACAAATTTAACACTTTTCTCAAAATTCATGCACCGTGTTTTCGGCTTGACCCGGCAATACCGCAGAAGCGCGTCAGCAGCAAGCAGCGCAGATTGTCGTTGGAGGACTACCGCGCCACCTATCTCCAAGTCCCAAAGATTATCAACCGCAAGCCCGTGTTCGTCAGTGAGACGGTGCGTGACGAACTTGACAGGGTTGTCCGCTACCTAGGAGGAAGGGGCATGAGTGCATCGGGATTGATAGAGAACCTTGTCCGCTTGCATCTCGATGCCTATCGGGATGACATTGAGCAGTGGCGCAAACTCTAATGGGATTACGGAAAGTCAGTTAGGTCGGTGGATATACTTCACCGGCTTAACCGATACCCTAGATGAGTTATTACACTCGGAAACAAATCCGACAGGCGGAGGATTTTTGTGTCTTCAAAGACACAGCAAGGTATGTTTTGGGCTGCTCAAAATACTTCGAGCAGCTCAAAACGCCTTGTCCTTACAGGAAACTGGATTTCCTCCGAAGTCGGAAATCCTTTCAAATCAGCGATGCCATTTTTACTTTTTTGAATGGTCTGAATTATTCTTTATCCAACCCGTTGGCGGAATTAATTTAAGTTGATAAATATGAGTAAAAAGTTGCACATA
>NZ_BEWW01000063.1 GCF_002933955.1 Prevotella sp. MGM2 | reverse complement strand
CGACAAGCCCAATGGCAGAAATAAGTATGCAATAAATTAATTCCGCCAACAGGTTAAGATACGAAAAAATTAAGTACGGAGCAAAAGATGATAAAATATATGGAATTTTGTTTGATGTATCTTATTTATGGGAAGAATATCTTGCCTCTATTCTTACAAAGCAAGCATTCAAACACCCTAATAATAAAGAAAGAACCGGACGAATATATTTGGCAAAACATAAACGATTTCCACGTTATCCCGATTTTTACAGAGAAGAAGACAGTTTCATTATAGATGCAAAATATAAAAGAGAAATCAACCGAGACGATATTCATCAGATGATAACATATATGTATCGTTTAAAGGGGAAGAATGGACTATTTATACAGCCAAGTGATAGAATATGTCAAAAGGAGAGTTATGACTTATTAGGATATGGGATTGATGATAATGCTGGGCTACAAACATATTTTTATCCAATATCGCAAATTGCAAACGATTACAAGCAGTTTGTTGCAGATATGATTTTATCGGAAAATATATTGAAACTACAAATTCAATCAGGGAAATAAAATCGTTGTTTATTTCCCTGATTGAACAAAAGGTTGAGATATATCATAGCAGAACACAGCAACAAGAACGGTTGATAACTCGTTTCCTCAAAATCGGGTAATCTTCCCAAAGTCCTTATTTAAAGAGAATAAGGAGATTGTTTCCAATTTTCGGAAAATATTTTGATGTCAACTGTTTTGATGCGACTTCTTATTCTAAAAGTTGATTTTTTGTGGTTTTTACGGATTTGTCAACCTGATTCTTTATGGTTCTCTTTTTACCCTCTATCGTGTCTGTTGTCATTTTCGCTCCCCGATTGTTTTGTCCGTTAAAGTGATTGTTTCTATCTATGGATATTGCTTATACTAAAGCAACGTAAATATTTAGGATTGAACCCGACAATCAGATTCAATCCGATTGTCCATTATCTTCAAAAAGTTTTATTGTGGAGCTAATATAAAAACCAATGATGACATTCCCGTTATATGCGGAGGAAATTTGTTCCATTTGTCGGATTTTGGCTGTCTCCGTGTTTTAACATAGTTTGCTTTCAGGCGGAGAATGTTGTATCTTTGTAATAGCGAAAGCGGGCAGTTCCCAATGGACTGCCCGCTTTTGGCTTGTTTACGGGGATAATTGCGCCTGTTTTTGTTGTATTTTCATCTCTGAAAGCATTACTTGCTGTTTAAATTCCAAGTATTGGAGTTTAAAATCCGATACGGACTTTTTGAACTTCATGCGTTGTAACCTATGTTTTAACACTTCGAAATGTATAGGAAAGTTAAAAAGGTTAATGTCCGGTGAGGCCTTTTTGTCGTTTCAGGTTGGCTGTACGCCGTCTGCTACAGGGAATTATCCGAACACCTTGACGCGTTCTTCGAGTGATGTGAATGTTTTTTCTCCAGACTGGGCTGTTGATGTGCCGAAAGGCATCTGCGCGATGAGCTCCCACTGTGGGGACAGTTGCCATTCGCGATTCACAGCCTCGTCAATGAGTGGGTTGTAGTGTTGTAGCGATACGCCCAGTCCGGCATCCTCCAGCATGGCCCAAATGGCCAGTTGGTGCATGGCTGAGGTGTGTTGCGCCCATGTGGGGAAACGGTCGGCATAGAGCGGATAGGCTGCCTGAAGCTGCTCCACTATGGCGCGGTCTTCGAAAAACAGGATGGTGCCGTGTCCGTTTCGGAAACTGCCGTCTATCTTGGCTTCTGTAGCCGGAAAGGCCTTGGCCGGCACAAGAGGGCGCAGCGTGTCCTTCGTGATGTCCCACAGTCTGCGGTGGTTTTCTCCCAGGAGCAGGACGATGCGCGTTGATTGTGAATTGAAGGCCGATGGCACATGTGTTACGGCAAAGTCGATGATGTCCTTTATGGCTTCGTCTGATATCGGTGAAGCGGGGGAGAGACTGTAATGGCTCCGCCGATTGCGGAGGGCGTCTTGAAGGTTTTGGGCCATGATGGGGATCTGTTTAGAATCTGATTTTTTTTACGATGTAGGCGTCGGCGGCGTATCTTCCGGGGCCGGTAATGTAGAGCAGGATGAAGACTACGAGGTTGATCAGGGCCGCTTCTCCTTCAATGATGTTGCCGCCGTGTACGCCGAAGAAGGCTATGGCCATGGTGGCTATCAGGGGCAGTGTGCTGAGCCTGAAGAGGAATCCGGCTGCAAAGGCAAGACCGCAGAAGAGTTCGGCAAAGACTGCCAAAGAAACTGACATGGCGCTGCCTATTCCGATAGGGTCGGGGAAAGCGCCGCTGGCCAGTGTTTCGTAGTTCAACAGCTTTTCGAGTCCGTGGAAGGCTACCAGCAGGCCGAAGAGGATTCTCAAACACAGCAACAGTGAGGAATAGAGTTGCGGTGTGATTTTCTTGGGAAATAGGAATGATTTAATCATACGGCTTTGATGTTTAGTTAAACATGTTGTTGACATTGGCAAAGGTACGGCTTTATAGCATCCGTTTTAGTTGGCGAATTTTAAAAAAGACTTTTATTTCCCTAGTCTTCAGGTTTGTTGCGGCTGATAAGTCTGCCAGATGTTAGCAAATAATAAAATCCCCCTTGCCGGCATGGCGGCGAGGGGGAATTTGGAGGGATTTTTTCCGTTGGCCTCAGTGGAGGATTACAGAAACCGTGGAACGGTGGTGTACGGTTATTTGACAAATTTATGGGTGCGGCTGCCCCTCTCTGTCTTTACCACAACGATGTATGACCCTTTGGGGCAGTTGCGCGTGGAGAGAGCCGTATTGCCTGCAGGTGCGTCAATACGGGAGAAGGCAAGGCGGGCGCCGCCCATATCGTAGATGGAAAATTCAGTACCGGCTTTAAGATTGCCTTCACAAACGAGGGTTTCGGTTGTGCGGTCATGGCGGATAATCATGTCTGCCGTAGCGGAAGGCGCTGGCATGATGCCGTCGGTGAGGGAAGCCAGCGGCGTGAAGCGCAAGCCGAAAGTATAAGTGCCGGAGGTGGGGCAGAGGTATTTACTGATGGTGCCGGGGCCGCAGCTGCCGTTGCCCAGTCCCTTCTGCATGTAATCGAAATGGGCGTAGATCTTCTTGGAGTAGCCG
>NZ_BEWW01000062.1 GCF_002933955.1 Prevotella sp. MGM2 | reverse complement strand
GTCGCCGCCGCCGGCGGGCACAACCTCCTGCTGGTGGGCAGTCCGGGCTGCGGCAAGAGCATGATGGCCAAACGCGTGCCGTCCATCCTCCCGCAACTCACCCTGACGGAAAGCCTGGAAACAACACAGATACATTCCGTGGCGGGCAAACTAGCAGCCGGCTCCTCACTCATCACGCAGCGCCCCTTCCGGAGCCCTCACCACACCATTTCCGACATTGCACTCATCGGCGGCGGAAGCAGCCTACAGCCCGGCGAAATTTCGCTGGCCCACAACGGGGTGCTTTTCCTCGACGAACTGCCCGAATTCAACCGTTCGGCGCTCGAAACGCTGCGCCAGCCGCTCGAGGACCGCGCCATCACCATCTCACGCGCCAAATACACGGCCACCCTGCCCTGCTCCTTCATGCTCGTAGCCGCCATGAATCCATGTCCGTGCGGCTACTACAATCATCCCACGCACGACTGCGACTGCTCGCCGGGACACATACAGCGCTACATGAACAAGATTTCCGGCCCGCTGCTCGACCGCATCGACCTGCAGGTGGAAGTCACCCCCGTGCCGCTGGAGCATCTCACCAACGCACCGGCCGGTGAGCTGAGCGCAGCCATCCGCGAACGCGTTGTCAGGGCA
>NZ_BEWW01000061.1 GCF_002933955.1 Prevotella sp. MGM2 | reverse complement strand
AATCCAATAAGGACTTTTCAATTCCCAATACTTACAACCTATGTTTTAACACTTTGAAATGTAACGGAAAGTTAAAAATGTTAATGTTGCAATACCTTGTGACGGGGATGAGACGATCCTTATTTTCTCTTGGAAAACCGCTGTTGGGATAACGGCCGGCCGGCAAAGAAGGAAGTGGACGTTGTTTTTTGTCTCAAAGAAATGGCCGGTTGCCTTTCTTCAATCGGCTACTTTGTAGTACCTTTGCAGGCGCAATCAAAAACAAACATCATTACCTGCACACACATGGGAGGATTTTTTGGTACCGTATCGATGCAAAGTTGTGTGGCCGATCTTTTTTATGGAACGGACTATAACTCACACTTGGGCACACGCCGTGGCGGCATGGCGGCATTCCATAAAGAGAAGAATGCTTTTATTCGTTCCATCCATAATTTGGAAAGAGATTATTTCAGGTCGAAATTTGAACCCACGCTCAGCCGTTTCGAAGGCTGCACGTCGGGCATAGGAATCATCAGCGACAACGATGCGCAACCGTTGGTGATCAGTTCCCATTTGGGACGGTTTGCCATCGTGACTGTGGCCAAAATCATAAACATAGAGGAACTGGAGAAAAAACTCCTTGACCAGAACATGCACTTTGCCGAGCTTTCTTCAGGCAAGACCAACCAGACGGAACTGATTGCCCTGCTCCTCATTCAGGGACGCACCTTCAAGGAAGGCATAGAGAATGTGTTCAACCACGTGAAGGGGTCGTGCTCCATGCTTCTCCTTACCGACGACGGCATCATAGCCGCACGCGACAAATGGGGGCGCACACCTATCGTGCTCGGCCGCAAGGATGGGGCTTATGCCGCTACGAGCGAGTCTACCTCCTTCACCAATTTGGGATATGAGACCGACCGTTATGTTGGTCCGGGCGAGATTCTCCGCATACGTCCGGAGGGGGTGGAACAATTGCGTGCTCCGGAACAACACATGCAGATATGCTCCTTCTTATGGGTATATTACGGCTTTCCCACCTCTTCCTACGAAGACCGCAACGTTGAGCAGGTACGCTATGAAAGCGGACGCATGATGGGCGAGGAAGATGAGTCGGAGGTCGACTGCGTGTGTGGCATCCCCGATTCAGGCGTGGGAATGGCCTTGGGCTATGCCGCCGGCATGGGACGGCCCTACCGGCGTGCCATTTCCAAATACACCCCTACCTGGCCCCGCAGTTTCACACCGGCCAATCAGGAAATGCGATCGCTCGTGGCACGCATGAAACTGATACCCAACAAAGCGATGCTGAAAGACAAACGCGTGCTCTTTTGCGATGATTCCATCGTGCGCGGCACGCAGCTGCGTGACAACGTTGTAGGGCTTTTTGACTATGGCGCCAAAGAGGTGCACATGCGCATAGCCTGTCCGCCGCTTATCTATGGTTGTCCGTTCATAGGCTTCACCTCATCCAAAAGCGACATGGAGCTCATCACTCGCCGCATTATTAAGGAACTCGAGGGTGACGCGGGCAAGAACCTGGAGAAATATGCGCAAACTGATTCGCCGGAGTATAAAAAAATGGTGGAAATCATCCGCGAACGATTCGGCCTGACCTCACTCCGGTTTAACAAACTCGAAACGCTGGTCAAGGCTATCGGATTGCCGAAGTGCAAACTCTGCACTCACTGTTTCGACGGCACGGGCTGCTTCTGACTGAAGCTGAAAGATACTGCTGACGGGTAACAGGATGACGGAAACTACGCCAGTCCTTTTACCCGTCAGTTTTACATTCAGGAAGATTTTACCGGAAACGGTCTCGTATCGTTTATCTGCATTTAACATTATGGAACAGACAGAAAAATTCAATGCCTTGGGTGAGAAACCCATAGGAAAATTGCTGATGCAATATGCCATTCCCGCCATTATAGCTATGACGGCATCTTCCGTCTATAATATCATCGACGGCATATTTATCGGGCAGGGAGTGGGAAAGGAAGCTATTATGGGGTTGGCGCTGACAGGTCCTGTCATGTCGCTTACCGCAGCCTTCGGTGCTATGGTCGGAGTGGGAGCTTCAACGCTCATGTCCGTCAGATTAGGGCAGAAAGATTATGGAACCGCTAAGAAAATCCTCGGCAATGTCGTGATAATGAATGTCGTTATGGGACTGGCTCTAGGATTCTTGCTTCAGGTGTTTCTTTCTCCCATCCTGCGTTTTTTTGGTGCTAGTGAGGCCACCTTGCCTTACGCCCACGACTTTATGACCGTTATTCTGGCCGGAAACGTTGTGACGCATCTTTATCTGGGACTCAACGCTCTGCTGCGCTCTACCAACCGGCCCATGAAAGCTATGTATGCTACTTTCGGGACTGTGGGGTTGAACTGCGTGTTCGCGCCGGTATTCATTTTCGTGTTGGGGTGGGGCATACGGGGAGCCGCCATGGCAACGATCCTGGCTCAGGTATGTATGCTGATGTGGCAGTTGCGGCTGTTTTCCAATAAAGACGAACTGATTCATCTTAACCGGGGAATCCTGCATGTCGACCGGCGCATCGTACGGGAGTCGCTGGTCATAGGATTACCTCCGTTTCTCATTAATCTGTGCGCCTGCACTGTTGCTATAGTAGTGACACGCAGCATGGCGCAGTATGGCGGCGATATCGCCGTCGGTGCTTTCGGCATAACCAACCGCCTGGTGCTTTTCATCGTTATGGTTGTCATCGGTCTTAATCAGGGTATGCAGCCCATTGCCGGCTATAATTTCGGCGCTCGGAAGTATGACCGGCTTCTCACCGTGTTGAAGCAGGCCACAATCGTGGCCACTTGCATCACGACAGTGGGCTTTGTCGTTGGAGTGTTCTTTGCCAGACCTTGCGTGTCGCTGTTTGCCAAGGATGCTCCCGAATTGATTGATGAGGCTGCGCGCGGATTGCGCATCATTGTATTGTTTTTCCCGCTCATCGGCATGCAGATTGTCTCAACGGCGTTTTTCCAAAGTATCGGTTACGCCGGAAAGAGCATATTCCTTTCGCTGACACGACAACTCATATTCCTGCTTCCCCTGTTGCTTGTTTTGCCTCATTTTTTTGAGGATAAAGTGCTGGGAGTGTGGAGCGCCATGCCCGTTTCCGATGCTTCGGCAGCAGTGTTGGCTGCTGTGATGCTGTTGATTCACGTCAAGAAATTCCGTAAAGCCGCTACCGGCGATAACGCGGAATGATAATTAAAAAAACAATTAAACCACAGTAGAATGGAAAAATTTGTTATCAACATAGGCCGCCAGCTGGGTAGCGGCGGGCGTGCCATTGGCCATATCTTGGCTAAAGATTTCGGTATCGCCTATTATGATAAGGAAATATTAGCTTTGGCTGCCAAGGAAAGCGGCTTCTGCAAGGAGGTATTCGAACGTAATGACGAGCATAAAGGTTTCTTCCGTTCGGTATTGGGCAATATCTGGCCGTTTTTCGGCAGTACATCGGATTTTGAAACGAATCCTTTGAGCGAAGAGAATCTTTTCCGCCTGCAGAGTGATGCCATCCGTAAGGCTGCGGCTGAGCACTCGTGTATATTCATAGGCCGTTGTGCCGATTATGTTTTGCGTGACTTTCCGCGCTGTGTTAATGTTTTTGTGGCCGCTGACGTTGAGGATCGTTTGGAACGTATTTGCCGCGCTCAGGGAGTTGATGAAAAGACTGCCCGGCGCATTATGGAGCAAGGTGACAGCCAGCGCGCGGACTTCTATAACTTTTACAGTCCGGGACTATGGGGCGCCGCGGATACTTATCATCTTTGTATTAATTCTTCCGTGCTTGGCATTGAAGGTACGGCAACATTCATTAAAGAATTTGTAAAGAAAAAATTAGGCGTCAGGGTGGGCGCATAATGATATGAAACGTATTGGCTTGTTGTCCGACACCCATGGCTATTGGGACGAACGTTATGCGGAGTATTTCGGCGGCTGTGATGAGATCTGGCATGCCGGAGACATCGGAACAATGGAGTTGGCGGAACGTTTGTCAGGCATTGCTTGTCTGAGGGCGGTTTGCGGCAATATTGACGGCGGCGATTTACGGCGTTTTTATCCGCAGGTGCTGCGTTTCAAATGTGAGGAGGCCGATGTCCTGATAAAGCATATTGGTGGCTACCCGGGACGTTATGACCGGAGCATTGCCGGAACGCTTTATGTAAATCCGCCGCATCTGTTTATATCCGGACATTCACATATCCTCAAGGTTCTTTATGACCGCACGCTCAATTGTTTACATATTAATCCGGGAGCTGCAGGAATTCAAGGGTGGCAGAAGGTGCGTACCATTGTGCGTTTTACGGTGGATGGGCGCGAGTTTAAAGATCTTGAAATCATAGAACTCGCTGAGGGTAAAAGAAAAGTGGAGTAATGCGTTTGAGAGAATACGGCGTATTATAGAGATATGACAAAAGCCGGCTGATGGGAATCTGCCGGCTTTTGAAAATGTATATGCCTCTGTGGCATTTTTCTTATTGTAGTTTTTCAGCAATAAAGGCGGCAACCACCAAAAGGGCAAAGGTAAGCATGTTGCGCGATGTGAATCCTAATATTCTATTCAGTTCACGTCCGTGGTTGATCTCCACCATTTTACGCCAGGTTAAGTAGTGGGGTAGCAGGTAAAACATGGGAAGTATGGCAACCCATGTGTGGCCGTAGAGGGCAAGGGCTGCTACACAGAGGTAGCCGGCCACTCCTTGCAGAAAATAGAAATAACGGCCGAAAGGTTCGCCCATAGTCACGATGAGTGTGCGTTTGCCCGATATGCGGTCGGTATCGCGGTCACGATAGTTGTTGAGAACCAGCAATGTATCTGTAACCAAACCACAGGCTGCAGCCAGCCACCAGACTTCAGGAATGAGCTGGCCGGCTTGAACATAATAGGTTCCGGCAACAGGAACAAAGCCAAAGAAAACCCATACCAGCAGGTCGCCCAGCCCGCAGTAACTCAGTAATGTTGTGTAGAGGAATGCGAAAATGATACAGGAGATCCCCAATATGGCCAGCCCCCATCCGCCGAATGGGAGTAGCCCCAGCCCTGCGGCACAAGCTGGCACAATGGTCAGAATAATGCCTTTGCGCATGGCCTGTGGTGTTATCCAGCCCTGTGCGCATGCTCTTTCCGGGCCGAGCCGGTCTTTGCCGTCGGTGCCTTTGAGGAAATCGAACAGATCATTGATGAAATTGGCTGCAATCTGCATTAAGGCTGCAAAACATACGCACAACAAGGTGGGCAGCCATTCAAGATGTCCGTTGGAAAAGGCTAGAGCTGATGCCGCTGCCACCGGAATGAGTGCGGCTGTTAAAGTTTTAGGGCGTGCGGCCAAAAACCAGGCCTGAGCTCCGTTAATTTTAATTTTTGTCATATCGGAGGCAAAATTACGTCTTTTTGTTTGTTGGCAAAGGAATTGTTCCTGAAATATCTCTGTATCGTTGCAGGATGGAAAAGGCGCGTGAGTTTGACCCCGTCGAGCA
>NZ_BEWW01000060.1 GCF_002933955.1 Prevotella sp. MGM2 | reverse complement strand
CCACAAATTTAACACTTTTCTCAAAATTCATGCACCGTGTTTTCGGCTTGACCCCCTTTATGACTTTTTCAAATAATAAAAAATCTTAAAATAAGCAACATAAACAGTACTATGTTTTGCATAATACTAATTTATACATAATTTTGCAGCGACGGGAGCAGGAAAACCATTCCTCCCACTTCGAAAACAAGAAAAAAGAATAAGCCATGAACGTAGAAAACGCCAAATCGCAAATGCGCAAAGGCATGCTGGAATATTGCGTGCTACTGCTCTTGCGCCATGGAGCCGCCTATACCAACGACATCATAGTGCGCCTCAAAAAAGCTGAGCTGATAGTCGTGGAAGGCACTCTCTACCCGTTGCTCACACGCCTGAAAAAGGACGGACTGCTCTACTATGAATGGCGGGAGTCCACACAAGGTCCGCCACGCAAGTATTACGCTCTCACCGAAGAGGGAACCGTTTTTCTCACCCAGCTCGATGCTGCGTGGAATGAACTGGCCCGAACCGTAGGACTGCTCAAAGAACAAAAGCATCCCACTATCCAACACCCTACAACCGAAAAACAGTAAAAACATCACCATCATGAAAAAGAACATCACCATCAATCTTTTCGGCTCACTCTATGCCATCGATGAAGATGCCTACGAATTGCTGAGAAACTATCTCGACAATATGCGCTCCTACTTCAGCAACAAAGAGGATGGCAACGAAATAGCTACCGACATAGAAAGCCGGGTGGGCGAACTGCTCAGCGAGCTGAAAGCCGGAGGCGTGGAAGCCATAAGCATAGAGCACATTGAAAACATCATAGGCCGCATAGGCAATCCCGACCAGCTCGAACCCGAAAACGAAGCATCCGCCGCCAACGGGAACGGTGCGGCGGAAACCGCCGACACCACAGAGAGCACAGGAAAAAAAGCCGTGCGACGCCTCTACCGCGACAAGGAAGACCGCATGATAGCCGGCATACTGTCGGGCTTATGCAAATATTTCGGCGGCACCGACCCGCTGCCGTGGCGCATATTGACCATCATTCTCTTCTTCGCCAGCGCCACTACCCTCTCAATCATCTATCTGATACTGTGGGCCATCATTCCACAGGCAGAGACGGCAGCCGAACGTCTGCAGATGCGCGGCCAGCCCATCAACACCCAGACACTCAACGAAGAGATCATACGCGGCGTGAACCGCACCGGCGAATTTGCCAATAACATCTATCAGGAGGCCCAAGCCGGCGGCTGTCTCAGCACCTTGCTCAAAGCCTTCATCGCACTGTTCAAAGTCGGCCTCATCGTTATACTCGTGTGCCTGCTCATACCTCTGATCGTATTTCTCGTCCCGCTCCTCTACCGCACACTGTTCCACATGACACATCCGGCCTTCCCCTTCCTCCATTGGTTAAACGGCACTGTCATCTGGACATCCTGGATAACACTCGTGTCCGGCATCGTTTTCCTGGGAACTATCATTTTTGCCTGCATCTACTGGATGATACGCGACAAATCTGCGGAAAAGCATTCGAAAACCACCAGGCGTACCCTCATCATGGTGAGCGTTATTTCTCTCATCACGATGATCAGCTCCGGCGTCTACACCTGCGTATCGGGAATACACCAGGTGAGAGTGGAGGAAATGAAAGAAAACACACGCCACGGCATATTCGCGGAAGAACAAAGCTGGTCGGTGCTTGATGAATACGGTCTGGAGCTGAAGAAGCTGGAGGGATGCACCCCCGACCTGACCGCCGTTGTGTCCGATGTTGTGAAAGATGAAGGATGGTACAACGTTTTGGATTTCAGAAAGGATCACACAGGAAGTCCAATGCGTTTTTGCGTAGAGAGACAATTGCAGGTTCCGGCCGGCACTTATAGGGTGGAGGCCATCGTCAGGGCCACCGGCACGGGGTGCTATGTTTTTGCCCGGCCCAAAGGCAATAAAACAACATGGGCTGATGTGACAGGTACCAGCGGAATACGGCTGAAAGACATCAGTATTGCCGATGCCAAAGGCACGGAACTCCTGAAAAGTGTGACTGACAGTACTGCCCTCAGCAACCTGCATCAGCAGGCATCAAACTGGCGCTATGTGTCCGTTGACAGCCTGCGCCACTCCGGCGGCGTCCTGATTTACGGTTTGTCTACCGACGGCCCCGGCGGCAATGACAGTTACAAATCCTCTTCGGTGATTCTATATAATCTGAAACTGGTCCGCACCGACCAATAAAAACGGCAAAGCGGCCGGCTCAATATCAATTTGAGCCGGCCGCTTTGATTTAAGCATCATCGCCTTGAGGATGAGAACAGTGGTCTGCCTGCGTCAGGCGTGAACGTAAGTACCGATGGGTTCGCCGTTGAGCACGCGTTTAAGATTGCCCACCACGTCCATGTTGAACACATATACGGGCAAACCGTTCTCTTTACACATAGCTGTGGCCGTGATGTCCATGACGCGCAGGCCGCGGGCCAGCACCTCATCGTAAGTGATTTCATCGAACTTCACTGCGGCAGGATCTTTCTCGGGATCAGCTGTGTATACGCCGTCCACGCGTGTCCCTTTCAACATTACGTCGGCCTCGACTTCTATGCCGCGGAGCGATGACCCCGTATCGGTGGTGAAATAAGGATTACCCGTACCACAACTGATAATGGCCACCTCGCCACGTTCCATGGCCTCAATGGCCTTCCACTTGGAGTAGAGTTCTCCTATCGGTTCCATGCGGATGGCTGTGAGCACGCGGCTTTTCACGCCGATAGCGCCAAGAGCCGAACTGAGTGCCAACGAATTGATGACAGTGGCACACATGCCCATCTGGTCACCCTTCACCCGGTCAAAACCTTTACCGGCTCCGCTGAGACCACGGAAAATATTACCGCCACCTATCACTATGGCAATTTCCACCCCCATTGAGAGTGCCTCCTTCACTTGCGCGGCATATTCGTTCAGGCGCTTTACATCGATGCCGTGGCCCTGTTCGCCCATCAGACTCTCACCGCTCAGTTTGAGCAGAATACGTTTAAATTTCATCATATATATGTTTTTACGGTTAGACTTTAAGAGAAGCCTCAGGCTATTTCCCACAAAAGATGAGGATAAGCGTCCCTTGCGGAAAAACGCGCTGCAGCCGTAGCCTCCAGCCATTTGCTTACGGCAAAAATACAAATAAAAATATAAGCCGTTACTTTTTTTCCTCACAATATGACGGCAGCAAGCAAGTAAATCCATGAAAGTTCTTTTCTGTCGGATGACTTTAATACTTTAAAATACAGTGAAAAATCAAATATATTACATCCTGAGGTGTTTCACAAGTGACAGACAGCAGTTCAGACCTGTCGTACAACATTCATAGGAGAGGCTCCTTGCTGTTTGTGTATCGTCGTGACATGCTGTTTTGCGTGAGTAAAAAAGCCGTAATTGTTAAAAACGCGGTTTTTCATAAAAAAGTGACCTTTTCCTGTTATAAAAATTCAGATTGTGTGTTATATAAATAGGGAATACACAAAATGTATAGATTACATTAAGTTTTATTTATAAAAATATCGTTATGAAACGGACAAGATCTCTCCTCCTACTGTTTTTTTCTCTCATGCTTTTCCAAACAGCCGGGGCAGCAATCCGCGTTACTTCCGTTGTAGCCCCGAAGGTTGGCTATTCTTTCGACAGCTACGCCTCCGATCCCAAAGTGTTGCGCACTTACATTTCAGGTAAGATTCTTCAGACGGCCGTTGACAATACCGTGTGGAGGTCCTCCATCTGGGACATCAATAATGTAGCTCCCCGTCTGACCGGCATGCTGAGTTTCGTCACCCGCAGTCAAACTGTTACTGCAAGAATACGGAAAGACTGTGCCCAAGTAATGAACATGAAGGAATATGAGGAATACATGAGCACCGAATCACATAGTGTCAAGGTCGTTGTCTTTTGCCGTCGCGGACGCGGTAAGACTATCGACGAACTCCTCGTATTCAAATTCCGCTCAGATCATTATTCAAGCGTTCTACAGATAACAGGTAAAATACAGGTCGCTGACATTCCAACCATCATACGCAAGAGTTTTTCATAGTTTTCACTTGTTTTTTACCGACCGGTGGCCAGTCACAGCGGTGTTTCGGCTACCGGTCATTTTCTTTTAGGACATCATGCAACATTTCTGTAAAATCCTGACTTTTATATGCCTGCTCTTCAGTCAGTGCGACATGCGGGGCCAAAACGTCCCCTTCGTCTCTGGCGAGGAATATCAGATACGCTGCCTGGAATGGCCAGGCGCTGCCGTATCGCCCCGTAACGACGATTCCCGCGCCATTGTTTGCTCTGCTGCCGGCCCCGCCGCCGGCAACTGGTGGCGGATTACGCAGAAGAGCGATGGAAAATTTCTTCTTCAGAACACCGCTACCGGCCGTTATCTTACCTATGACGGACAACGCACTTCTATACGCCGCTACGTCTACCTCAGCACCACCGACCACGGAGATCTTTCGCGCTGGCATATCGGTATCCGAACAACAGGGATCAGTGTGAGCAACTGTGTTCACGGCAATCATTATCTCAATGTGCGACGCGGTTCCTACATAGTGGGTACTTATGCGGAAACGTCCTTGTCGCTTACTTCCAACGAGCGCTTTTTTCTGGTCAACCGAAAGGGGCAGGTCGTCAACGAACTCAACGGTCGCAAGCTGGTTCTGCCCGCTACTTGCTACTCTAATGCGAAAAAATCACTGGCAGCCGTTCCCACTATGGTGAGTTCAAAGTCGGCTGCGGGAACCCGCTGTCATGCTCCGGCCAGTCTGCTCACTTTTACCATTGACAAGAAGCGGCCCGTCCTTACTGTCGGCACTGATAAGTATCTTTATGCTGTTTCCGAGCGCAAACTCAACGGCAGCATCGATGTGCGGCTCGATGTGGTACCTCCTTTTGAAGGGCAGCTTCATGTGGACGGTTTTCCGGTGGGACGCCACGGGAAATATACTTTTACTCATGCCGGATGCGCACGCTATTTCCGCCTTTCGCTGACCGATAAAGCGGGCGACACCGTGGCTACGGCGCGCTTGCAGTTTACGGCTTTACCCATTGTGGAGATTACGGCCTCCGGACTTTCCAAACAGAAGTTTAACAACGGCAGTTTCCACCTGCATGATCCCGAAAGTTCCGGTGCCGACTCCGTTCTTTCAGCACAGTTCCGCCATAGGGGCAGCTACACTTCACTACTCTCCAAGAAGTCCTACGGGATGAAGCTGGTCGATGCCACTGGGCGGAAACTCAACCGCAGCCTGCTCGGCATGCGTTCCGACAATTATTGGGTGCTCGATGCCTTGGCCGTCGACCCCGCCCGCATGCGTAATCGTGTGGCTATGGACCTGTGGGGCGATATGGCTACACGGCCTTATTATGCTGGTTCTGCCCCTGATGTCCGAACGGCAGTGAGAGGCCGGTTGGTGGAGGTGTTTGAAAACGGTTCTTATCGTGGTATTTACAATCTTACCGAGCGTGTGGATCGCAAGCAGGTGCAGATAGCCCCAAGCAAGAAAGGCAAGGTGAGGGGATGCCTCTACAAGTCGCGCAACTGGGACTCATGGACTTTGTTGGGCATGAACCGCCACACGGGCAGACCCATAGGTCAGAAACCGCCACACTATGACAACACGGCTATCAGTTGGGGCAATTGGGAGTCGAAATATCCCGAACCCAATGGCCGGGACAAAACCGACTGGCGCCCTCTTTATGACGCTTGTGCCTTTGTCGGGACTGCGGGTGACAAAGAGTTCTGCCGTGAAGTGGAGAACGTGTTCGATCTTCCCGTTGTGGCCGACTATTATCTGTTTATCGAACTTATCCATGCCGTCGACAACTCTGGCAAAAACATGTACTGGGCTGTTTACGATGCCTCGAAATCGCACAAACTCACTCCCGTACCTTGGGACCTTGACGGCACTTTCGGCCGCGATTGGGGCGGGCATCGCAGCAACTGCCGCGCCGACAATGACTACCGCCGTTTCCTCCTGAACGGCTCTATGCAGAACGCTCTATTCGAACGTTTGGAAATACTCAACGCGGCCGATTGGCATAAACTGCTGGCAAACCGTTATCGCAAGTTGCGCCGCACACACTTCAATCCGGAATCACTCTACGGGCGCTTTGCAGCCTACCACCATCTGTTGCAGGAGAGTGGGGCCGAACACAGAGAGTCGCGCAAGTGGAACAGAAGCAATGGCATTTCCTTTGACTTTGAGGGTGAGAACGCTTATCTGAAAAAATGGATACGAGACCGGGTGAAATATCTCGACCACCGGTATGGCTATAAGTAAAGCATGTAAAATAAGACGTTCCGTCATTTTTTTGAGGAAGCCCCTGCAGATGTCATATATCATTTGAAAATCCGATATAGCTTCTGCTGTTGTGCAAAAAAATCATAGTCAATGACCTGCTTTCATTGTTCAAGAAACGGGATATTACAATTTAAACACAGTTGGCTTTCCATCGGAAAGCCAACTGTGTTTAAATGAGAGGTCAGGTAAAGCGGACCGGCCTACAAAAAACTTCCATAGGTTGTGTGCTGCAAACAGTTTGTAGGGATTGCCGGTCTCCGGCTCATTTGAAGAGGAAGAATTGCGGTCGGCCATAGGCCTTGAAATCCTTCACACAACCTGGCATGTTCTTAGAACGCTGGCGCAGGCGGATAGCGCTTACCGTTTGAATTTCGCCCAAGTCGATGATGATGCGGTGCGGGAAAGGCGTTACAGGCTCTTTCTGCCACTGCGAATGCCAGTAGGTTGCATTGTTGCCGTCGAAGAGCAGTTCAGCATCTCCTTCAACAACTTCTTCCGTGTTGACGTAAACCACATTCCAATCGTCTTTAGAGAGAGGACGGCCATCTTTGCCCAATAACTCTATTTCGGAAAGACAGGCGTTCTTGCCATCGTAACTCGAAGTTATCTCAAGGCAGAGGTGGCGCATCGTGACAGGCGAGGGCAAAAGGAACTCTTGCATGCCGTCCTCTTTCTTCATCGAAGCCGTAAGAATGCGGTCGCCTTCTTCCACAACGGGCAATCCGGAGGGCTGCTTGCGATCACCGGTCTTAGGGGCGTGCAGGTCAACGCCCACAGAGTCGAGAATCGGTTCCGGCAGTCCGGCCACAGTGTGATGGCCTTGGTTTTCCATTTCAAAGACGATGATTTCATTCTTGCCTTTCTTCAACCACGGACCGGGTACGTAGAGCGTCTGATGAGGTCCCACATTCCAATACTTGCCGATGCTGCGCCCGTTCACCCAAACGGCACCTTTATTCCATCCGCGCATATCGAGAAATACATCACCTTTCTTGTCAAGGCTGAACGTTCCGCGATGGAAAGCAGGGCCGCTGATTTCACTGTATGTCTTACCTTCAGATACGGTCTTGAAAGCTTTCCTGAATTTTTTGTAATCGACATAAAAATTATTTTTGCTGCCGGCCGGCGTATTGGCGTAAAGGGGTAGAGGCGTTACCTCCCATCCGGTAAGTTCTCTACCAGCAAGCGTCACCTTTTCCGTGATACCCTTGAGGTTTTTGAGCAGGTCGGCACCATAGTTGACACGTCCTACATTCTCCACCAGAATTTCCAACCGTGCCCCGGCGGGAATGTTCACTTCCAGTTTGTTCTGCCGGTGGCGGCGATCGAGGCTGCCCACATATCGGCCGTTAACCATAATGACGGCATAGTCACGAAGTTCCTTAAGAACAAGCCAGCCCTTGGCGGCTTCTTTCACTGTTGTAGCATAGTGGATGTAACCGAAGTCCATATCGGCATCTTCCATCGTGAGCGGGTGTTCGCTCTCTATGGTGTGTACGAAAGCGGCCTTGAGAGGAGCCACTTCGGTAAGGGCTGTCACCGGAAATGTACTAACAGGATTGGGCGCCGGTACGTCAGGAAGGGTTTTACCCTCAGGCAGATGCTTTTGAATGACTTCACGGAAAGCCATATACTTGGGTGTGATATTGCCGTATTCTCCTAAAGGAGCATCGTAATCGTAGCTGGTGGGCTGAGGCTCATAGCCGTAGCTGTTGTTAGAACCGTTGGTGTAAGCAAAATTGGTACCGCCATGAAACATATACATGCTCACGGATATGTTATGAGCCAGCATCCAGTCGAGCTGGGCGGCAGGATTCTTGAAGTCGCGGCGCGAATGACGTTTTCCCCACACGTCAAACCAGGCGGGATAGAACTCCGCCACCATATAGGGACCGCCGGGATGAAAGCGGTCGATGGTTCGGATAACCTCTTCGCCTACAACGCCGTTAATGGTGGGCAACGTACCGGGCAGATGGCCGTTGGGCATCTGTCCGCCACCATCGCAAGTAATAAGCGGTACGTTGAAACCAGCTTCTACGATCATGTCGCGTAACTTGCCCAGATAAACACGGTCGTTGCTGTAGGAACCGTATTCGTTCTCTACCTGTACCAATAGAATCGGTCCTCCGTTGGTTACGGTGAGCGGCGCGAGTTCCTTGCCCAAACGGTCTATATAACGCTTGCAGGCAGCCAGAAAGTCGGCATCATCGCTGCGCCACACCATCTTCTTGTTTTTTTGCAGCCAGTAAGGAAAGCCACCGAAGTCCCATTCGGCACATACATACGGACCGGGACGCAGAACTACATACATCCCCTCTTCCTGAGCGGTACGCACAAATTTGGCTAAATCAGCCTCACCAGTAAAATCGAACACACCCGGCCGGCGCTCGTGTATGTTCCAAAATACGTAAGTTGAAATGGTGTTGATGCCCATAGCTTTGGCACGGCGTATCCGGTCGCGCCAATATTCCTGAGGTACACGCGGATAATGCATCTCTCCGCAAATCAGTGTAACGGGCTTGCCATCGAGCACAAAACGGCCGCCTTCAATTTTGAAGTCGTGCGCAAAAACCGCACTCCAACACAACAAAACAAAAAGCAGTAAGGTGACTTTTTTCTTCATCAGTTAAACATGGTTTTAATGGTTAATAAGAAATGTAATACAAATAATATGATTAAGTCAGTTTTTCAGCTGTTTCTTTTATTTCAGATTAACACAGGCATGTATCAGAACACCTTTGGCACAGAGACAGAAAGGTCACTTCAGTTCAAGCGTAAAGGTTTGCATATTCCGGAGGTCTATAGTCCAAAGCCGGCCGGCCAGACTAACTCCGTAGCCACATATAATCTTTATCACTTCATGAGACAACACACTGCCTACTACGGCAGGCGTCATTCCTATTATGCTTTTTTCTGCCAGTGGCGGAGAAGGAAAAAGTTCCCGGTAGCGGCAAGGAGCATCCGGATGGTTGAACACGGCGACTTGTCCTTCAAAACCACAGACTGCACCATATACATACGGCCGATGCAGGCAGGCTGTGACATCATCGAGAATATAACGCGTGGTAAAGTTGTCGCAACCATCCACCACTATATCATAATCTTGTAAGATAGATTCGGCGTTCTCCTCTGTGAGACGCTCAGTATAAGGAATAATCTCAACCTCATCATTGAGCGCACGAAGCCGGCGCGCAGCCTCCAATGCCTTGAATTCTCCTATGGCGGCTTCATCGTAGAGTACTTGTCTGTGAAGATTACTCCGGCTCACGACGTCATCGTCAATGAGTCCCAAATGTCCTATGCCTGCACCAGTCAGATAGAGAGATACGGGAGATCCTAACCCGCCTGCTCCCACCAGCAACACACGGGCACGGCGCAACTTTTCCTGACCGTCCTCGCCTATTTCCGGCAGGAGTATCTGACGACTGTAACGTTCTGAAGCTAAAAAATTCATAATGATTCAGCGGAGATGCTGTTAAATGTTATCACGCTTTGTTATCAACTTTCATTTTATTTTTTCTCACGTCAATATAAAGCAAATCATCATGGTCTGTTATACTATATAGTTCCATAAAATC
>NZ_BEWW01000059.1 GCF_002933955.1 Prevotella sp. MGM2 | reverse complement strand
GGCTTTTTCACCGCCTGATACTTACAGAAAAAGCCGCCTTTACGGGGCGGCTTTCTATTTCAGAGCAAAGATACAACATAAACGTCCTGAAAGCAAGAAATGTTAAATACCGTATTGAAAGTCTCTTTGTTTATTATATGCAAAAAGACTTAAATATCATTAACCATTCATACTGGAAAAAGTATCAGTATTTGTGTTCTTCCTCTTCTAGTTCGCGGCGTGTCATGCTTTTGCGGTCAATGGCATGCCAGGCGTAGGCGATGTAGGCCAATACGAAGGGAATGATGAGTGATACCCATGCCATAGCCGTCAGGGTAAATTGGCTGGAGCAACTGTTGGCCAGTGTGAGCGAGCTTTGAAGATCGGAGGAAGAAGGGTAGTAGGCCGTTCCGTTGAAGCCGGCCAAAAGCAAGAGCGAAAGCACCGTGAGCACTGTTCCCACGCCTGCCGGCCAGATGCCTCGTATGAAATTCGGGCGTAAGAGGGTGAGACCGATGCCTGCTACCACCAGCAGCACGCCGGTGCCCAGCGTGGCGGCCACCAGCGGCATGTCTGTGAGATTGGTCAGGTATTTGTAATCCTCCATGCTGATCTGTCCTGATGCGTCTACGGCAAATCCTGATTTGGTGAACAGGAATCCGGCAAAGGCTACGAAACAGAGCAAAAAGGGTACGGCATCGGTTAAAACCTGACGTCGGATGCGGGGTTGCAGTTCGCGGTCTTCAATGCAGTTGAGCAGGTAGAGCGAGCCGAGTACGCGCGACAAGAACACTACGATGACACCCAGTATGATGTTCCACGGATCAGCCAAGGCGTCAAGGCCGTGCCAGGCATTGCCCCAACGGCTGATGGCCGGCACCGGCAAACTGTCGGCACCCATCATGGCGGCGTCCACATTGAAAGACGAACCGGTGAAGAACGTGGCTACTGCCGTGCCGAGCAGAAACGGTCCGAAGAAACCGTTGAAAACGAGAAAACGGCGGTAAACCTGCCGACCAAGCACGTTGCCCGGTTTTGACTGGAATTCATAACTCACGGCTTGAAGTACGAAAGATGCCAGAATGAGCATCCACACCCAATAGGCGCCTCCGAAGCTTGTGCTGTAGAAAAGCGGGAATGCCGCGAAAAAGGCGCCTCCGAAAGTGACAAGTGTCGTAAAGGTAAATTCCCATTTCCTGCCGGTGGCATTGACGATGAGTGTCCGCTCTTCCTCGTTGCGTCCCAGACGGAATATGAGAGAATTGGCACCC
>NZ_BEWW01000058.1 GCF_002933955.1 Prevotella sp. MGM2 | reverse complement strand
TAGTGTTAAAATGCACAGGGAATCATTAGTCGATGATGATCCGCCTTTATGGCCGGCCTGCTATTATTTTTAAATATTTTTCGATGGAATCGGTTATTTCTTCCATTTTTATATACTCGTCAGCAGTATGTGAACGGGCGGAATCACCGGGACCTATCTTGAGCGACGGCCATGGCATCAAGGCCTGATCGCTGAGCGTAGGCGAACCATAAGGCTGACCGCATAAACCTATGGCGTTGCGCACCAAAGGATGGGAAAGGGAAATGCTGGAGGAATTGAGACGCGTTGACCGTGCCTGTACATTTGAACGGATGTTTTTGACGATTTCATCGAGTATTTCTTTATTGGAATAACATTCGTTGGAGCGCACATCCACTACCATTTTACAAGTGTCGGGTACAACATTGTGCTGTGTGCCGGCATTAATAACAGTCAGAGACATCTTCACTTCTCCCAATAAGGGAGATACACGGTCAAAACGATGCCGGTGAAACCATTCCATATCTGGCAGGGCTTCGTATATGGCATTGA
>NZ_BEWW01000057.1 GCF_002933955.1 Prevotella sp. MGM2 | reverse complement strand
CGATGAGGAGAAGGCCAAAGTGCCCGGACGCGAGCTTGTCAACAAAGACAACCCGCAGGTGATAGAAATATGGAACATCGTTTTCATGCAATTCAACCGTAAGGCCGACAGTTCCCTCGAACCGCTTTCGATGAATGTGATAGACACTGGCATGGGATTCGAACGTCTTGTACGTGCCATGCAAGGGAAAAACTCCAATTATGATACGGATGTCTTCCAGCCCATTATCAGGAAAATATCCGAACTCTCCGGCTACAACTACGGCAAGGATGAGCAGGTAGACGTGGCCATGAGGGTGGTGGCCGACCACCTGCGTGCCATCGCCTTCTCCATCGCCGACGGTCAATTGCCCTCCAACGCAAAAGCCGGTTATGTGATCCGCCGCATCCTGCGCCGTGCCGTACGCTATGCTTATACATTCCTGGGCCGCCGCGAAGCTTTCATGTATCAGCTCGTGCCGACGCTCGTTCACGAAATGGGGGGCGCCTATCCCGAGTTGCAGGCACAGCAGCAGCTCATCATCCGTGTCATGCAGGAGGAAGAGGAGTCGTTTCTCCGCACCTTGGCCACAGGCATTTCGATGCTTGAGGGAGTGATCGCGGAAACGAAGAAAAAAGGACTCGATGTCGTGGATGGTGAAAAGGCCTTCACGCTGTTCGATACCTACGGCTTTCCGCTCGACCTCACTGAACTGATCTGTTCCGAGCAAGGCCTTAAAGTGGATGAGGCCGTATTCAACGCGGAAATGCAAAAGCAGAAGGACCGTGCCCGCAATGCCGCAGCCGTCGAAACCGATGATTGGGTGATTGTGCGCGAAGGCGAAACCCTATTCAAAGGCTGGGATTTTACCGAGCATACCTGCAACATCCTGCGCTACCGCCGCGTGCAGCAAAAGAAGCAGACCTACTATGAACTGGTGCTCGACACCACGCCTTTTTATGCCGAAATGGGCGGACA
>NZ_BEWW01000056.1 GCF_002933955.1 Prevotella sp. MGM2 | reverse complement strand
TCGCATGACTGTCTGCTACCGGCTGGCCGGTTGCGTGAGGCACGTCGAGGGGCGCGCCGCGCACAAGTCATTGTCGTGACAAAGTGCCTGCCGGATATGACAGTAGCCGAGCGCAAAAAAATCTGTCGGGAACTTCGTCCGAGAAAGGAACAGAAAATATTTTTCACCACGCTTGGATATAGTCCGTTACATTTGCTTTTCGGCAAACGTATGGCAGGACAACCGGTGCAAGGAACACATGCTCTGGTCATTACAGGTATTGCACGTCCCGAACCGCTCCATCGGCATCTCCGTCAACAGGGAATGACGGTACATCCGCTCGTTTTTCCCGACCACCACGCGTTTACGGTGGCGGATATAGAAAAAATTAACAAAGCGTTTGGGAAACTTCCGGAAAACCGCATCGCAGTCACAACCGAAAAAGACGGCACCCGTCTGATGCCTTTTGCGTCTCAAATGGACCGTGAACTCAAACGGACATTCTGCATGCAACCCATAGAAATAAAGTTTATAGACACACAAGAAGAAAACGAATTTAACCAAATCATTATCGACTATGTTACAGAAAATAAAAGAAACAGCCGAATGGATTAAACAACACACGGCCTCACGCCCGACGACAGCCATCGTATTGGGAACCGGACTCGGCCGCTTGGCGGCGGAGATTGACATAATTGACGCTTTTCCTTACGACACGATTCCCAATTTCCCCGTATCGACCGTTGAGGGGCATTCCGGCCGCTTGCTTTTCGGCAAATTGGGCGACCGTGAGGTAATGGCTTTGGAAGGCCGTTT
>NZ_BEWW01000055.1 GCF_002933955.1 Prevotella sp. MGM2 | reverse complement strand
AACATTTCAGCTCTCGAATTTTAACAAATGCACCGGAATTTCGGCTTGACCCATACTTTTTGACTGCGTGTTTTATTTAAATGTCTGTTTTTTAGTGATTTAATTTTTAGAATAGAAAACTTTTGAGTTTCTTTGAACTTTCCTGTTTTCTTTTTGGGTAATCAAAAAGTTCTTGCTAGCTTTGCAGACGGTTTTGGCGGACAAAACCCGTTTTTCGTGAAAAAAGTCAATCATAAACATACAAAATACATCCGTTGTGGAACAGAAAACGTACAGTTACGATGAGGCCTTTCAGGCTTCCTTAACCTATTTCGGCGGCGATGAACTGGCTGCCCGTGTGTGGGTTAACAAATATGCCATGAAGGACTCCTTCGGCAACATCTTTGAGCAATCGCCTGCCGATATGCATTGGCGCCTGGCCAATGAAATAGCCCGCATCGAAGCGAAATATCAAAATCCCGTAAGTGCTGAAGAGGTTTTCGGACTGCTTGACCATTTCCGCTACATCATTCCGGCTGGCAGCCCTATGACGGGTATCGGCAACAGCCATCAGATTGCCTCGCTGTCCAACTGTTTCGTGATTGGCATTGAAGGTGATGCCGACTCCTACGGAGCCATCATGAAAGAAGACGAAGAACAGGTGCAGCTCATGAAACGCCGCGGAGGCGTAGGGCACGACCTTTCACAGATACGTCCCAAGGGGTCGCCCGTAAAAAATTCTGCCCTTACGTCCACCGGACTGGTGCCTTTCATGGAACGTTTCTCCAATTCCACGCGCGAAGTGGCACAGGATGGCCGCCGCGGTGCTCTCATGCTTTCTGTAAGCATCAAACATCCCGATGCCGAAGCTTTTATCGATGCCAAAATGACAGAGGGCAAAGTGACCGGCGCCAATGTGTCGGTGCGTATTGACGATGAATTCATGCGTTGCGCTACGGAAGAACGGCCCTATCGCCAGCAGTATCCGGTCGATGCTCCCGAGGGGGAAGTGAAGTTTGAAAAAGACATCGATGCCGCCGCCCTTTGGCAAAAAATTGTCCACAACGCGTGGAAAAGCGCCGAACCGGGAGTGCTGTTCTGGGATACCATCACGCGTGAGAGCATCCCTGACTGCTATGCCGACCTGGGATTCCGCACCACCTCGACCAACCCTTGCGGAGAGATTCCGCTCTGTCCCTATGACAGCTGCCGCCTGCTGGCCGTAAACCTCTACGCTTATGTAAGGAATCCTTTCACACCCGAAGCCGAATTTGACTTCGATCTCTTCCGCCGCCACATCCGTCTGGCGCAGCGCTTCATGGACGACATTATCGACCTTGAACAGGAGAAGATAGAACTCATCCTTAAAAAAGTGGCGAGCGACCCGCAGACCGAAGAGGTTAAAAACACCGAATACCACCTTTGGGAGAAAATAAGCCGAAAAACAGCCATGGGTCGCCGTACCGGCGTAGGCATTACTGCCGAAGGTGACATGCTGGCGGCGCTCGGTTTGCGTTATGGTACGCAAGAAGCTACCGATATGGCCGTAGAGGTGCAGCGTACATTGGCTTTGGCCGCTTATGCCTCTTCTGTTGAGATGGCAAGGGAGCGCGGGGCTTTCGAGGTGTTCGATGCCAAGCGCGAGGCAGCTAATCCTTTTATCCTGCGCCTTAAGGAGGCCGATCCTCAGCTTTATGAGGATATGTGCCGCTACGGTCGTCGCAACATTGCGTGTCTGACCATCGCCCCGACCGGCACCACCAGTCTCATGACGCAGACAACCAGTGGCATTGAACCCGTTTTCCTGCCGGTTTACAAGCGGCGTCGGAAGGTTAATCCCAATGATCCGAAAGTTCGGGTGGACTTTACGGACGAATCTGGTGATTCGTTTGAGGAATACATCGTCTATCACCACAAATTCCTCACTTGGATGCGCGTCAACGGCATAGATACCGACAAGAACTACACGCAGGAAGAGATCGATACACTCGTAGCCCAGTCGCCCTACAACAAAGCTACGGCCAACGATGTGGACTGGCTCATGAAGGTGAAAATGCAGGGAGCCATACAGAAATGGGTAGACCACTCCATTAGTGTAACCGTCAACCTGCCTGCCAACGTTGACGAGGAACTGGTCAACAGACTCTACGTAGAAGCGTGGAAAAGCGGATGCAAAGGTTGCACCATTTATCGCGACGGCTCGCGTTCGGGCGTAATGATCAGCGTAAAGAAAAAGGAAGAAAAGAAGGGGCTTCAGCCTTGCCTGCCTCCCACGGTAACGGAGCGTCGTCCCGATGTATTGGAGTGTGATATCGTGCGTTTTCAAAATAATAAGGAGAAGTGGGTTGCGTTTGTAGGTCTCCTCGACGGCCATCCTTATGAGATATTTACCGGTCTTCAGGACGATGAAGAAGGTATTGTACTGCCAAAAACAGTAACAAAAGGCCGCATCATCAAGCATGTGAATACAGAGGACGGCACGAAACGTTACGACTTTCAATTTGAGAATAAGCGTGGTTACAAAACAACTGTTGAGGGACTTTCGGAAAAGTTCAATAAAGAATATTGGAATTACGCCAAACTCATTTCGGGCGTGCTGCGTTATCGCATGCCACTTGAAAATGTAATCAAACTAGTTGACAGCTTGCAGCTTGAGAGCGAAAGCATCAATACATGGAAAGTCGGTGTGGCACGCGCCTTGAAGAAATACATCAGCGACGGTACTGCCGCTCACGGACAGAAATGCCCCAATTGCGGCCATGAGGCATTGGTTTATCAGGAAGGCTGTCTCATCTGCAAACACTGCGGTGCAAGCCGCTGCGGATAAGTCTGGTTTGGTTTCTCCTTATTGAGATCCCGGCTTCTTATCGGTACAATCACGCTACACCTATGTGAGCCGCCCTGTCTCTACATCCAAGCCGCAGAATGTTACTTTCTTGAAAAGTCATGAGTAACCTTCTGACCTCGGTATTTTGCAACGAAAGCGGTCGGACTGTTTTTTTACAGTCCGACCGCTTTCATCGTTTCTTTATAAATCGAGTTTGTCTACTTCTTCTCCTTCGGCATTGAGCACACGCAGTGTCATGTTCTTTCCGCGTTTGGACAGTACCATGAGCGTTGACCTTTTCATGCTCGGTCCGCCACCCACAATATTAGGACAGGGATTTCCGGCTTTCCCTTCAGGAGTCACTTCGTAACGATGGGTATGTGCACCAATAGCTACGTCAAGAGGAGCTTTGCTGAGTATTGGTGCCCACATGTCGCGACACGGCTGGTATTTGTCCGTATTGCCCCAGATGGGAATATGATTGATAAGTACGCGACGTTTGGCGCGTTTGAAAGGTTTGGAGGATATTTCGCGCCGCAGGAAGTCGGCTTGTTCGCGCCGGAAACCGCTGAAATCGTTCAAACCGTAATACACCCAGTGGTCATCGGGTTTGTCCTCGCCACAGTCCAGCAGTACAAAACGCGTATCGCCCCACGAGAAAGCGCCGTAAGTGTTACCGCCGGGATTGTCGAAAAGCGTAGGCATGCCAGCCGAATAGGCATTCCGTATTTCGTGGTTGCCGCGAATGAAGAATGTAGGCACTTCTGCAGAACGGAAAGCATCGGCCAGAATGTGGATGTGTTTCATGGCATAAGGGCGGTCAATGGGCTCGGGCAGGCAATCGCCGTTAAAGATGACAAAATCATGCGGAATCTCACGTGCCAGCCGGCTCATTGCCTCAATAACCTCTCGGTTTTCATGCAAGTCATTCATGATAAGAGCTGTGAAGTCAGTTGTCTCTGCCGAAGGCAACTTAAAAGTATAGAATGGAGTACGCGCCGTGTGGCCGAAAGTTTTGCTGTAAGCGCGATAGTCTATGATTTCCTGCGCACATACGCGATAATAATAAGTAATACCTGGTGTCAGACTGTCAAGGTGTATTTTGTTTTCTATGTCAAAGCATATTTCCTGACCGCCAATGAGTGCCCGTTTCCGGCGCAGATTCAGTGTGTCGGTGCCGTATTCCACCCAGCAGTGCGATACGGCTTGTGTCTGAAACATCACCGTGACGCCTTCCGGTGTGGGATTTTGCAGATAAGGTTCGTGATATATTAATTCTTCCGCCGGCGTTTTAAATTGCAGCACTGCCGATACAGGGCGGTGGTCCGAGGCTGTTTTCTCACTCACAACCAGCGAACTGCGTCCCACTACTTCACTGCCTGTTGGCTTGTAAAGCGCTATGAAGTCCAGACACTCTTTGGGCTTTCCAGCTGGGAATGTAGCGTTTTTCCCGTTGTTCATCAGGCGGAAATCCTTTTGAAGTTCTTTCATGAAAGCCGATCCTATGGTATCGTTCCAGTCACCTGTCAGGATAAAAGGTTTTGTGTGGCGGCCAGCTTCTTTCCTCAGGAGAGGTAGTGAAGCCATGCGGTCCTGAGCTGTCAGTGAAAGATGTAAACAGCCTACAACATAGCGGTCGAACTCTGCCACAAGCAAAGTGCGTGACTCTTCGCGGCCCGGCAGAGCAACCCGGTGTACACTTAGAGGGCGCTCACGGCTGAGCAGGCCGATGCCATAACGGCCGCCGTCGTAGTCGATAGCCGCTCCGAAGGTGTCGTGCATCAAGGCTTCACGGGCTATCTCACCCAAGACATAACGTCCACCGCTCCGACGCGTTGCGCTGTCCACTTCCTGCACTGCCACAACATCCGCTCCGTCACGGGCTATTACATTAGCCAAACGCCGGTAATCCGTTTTTCCGTCCGTGCCCACACCATTGTGGACGTTATAGGTCATGATGCGTAATTTGTTACGCTCCTGCAGTTCGGTCTGTGCCGTTGTGCTTAGGCAAACCGCACAGAGTAATCCGGCCACAAGCTGCCGTCCCAAAGAATCAAAATAGTTTGTCATATATTTTCAGGTTAGTTAATTGATGGTTTTTCTTGTGGGTATTCAGTCTGTATGCAAAGGTAGCATAAATGTCCGATATTTATCTGAAAATTCCGCCAGTATATGTGGAAAAATCTTCCATCTTTTGCTTTTCAAAAATGCTGCTGATGATGAAAGAATCTGCGTATTGATTCTTTAGAAGGATTTTCTTTACGGGTTTGGAGGTTGTATTTGATTTTCAGGCGGAAAGCGACTTGTTCTGAATCCGAAAAATGGCGGAATCACAGGTTTCCTCAGGCAGACTGGCTGCCTGAGGGGAGGAGATTCCTGTGTAACACTCGGCGGAAATAAAAGTAAAAGAGAGACGCCGCTACAAAGAGACCGAGCGAGAAAGCTATGAAAATGCCGGTAATGCCCAGTCCGAGAGGAAAGCCCAAGAGGTAACCTGAAGGGATATTGACCATCAGGTAACTGACAAATGCTATCCACATCATAGACATGACGTGAGATGTGCCGCGCAGGGCGTTGGCGAAGCAAATCTGCATGGCATCGCCCATTTGGTAGAGCATCAGAGGGAAAATTAAAGAAAGTGACATGACCAGCACATCTTCATCGGTGGTGAAAAGCCGGATGAGCGGTTCACTGAAGAGGAAAATGGCCAAGGAGGCGATTATGCTCATCGCAATAAGGATATGGCAGCCGGCTTTGGCTGCCAAACGCACCCGCGGCCAGTCATTTGTACCGACAAAAGTGGCTACGCGGATACTCATACCTGCTCCAAAGCTATAATAAAGCAGAAATCCCAGCGTGCCAACCGTTACCATGACCTGAAAGCTGGCCAACTGCAAGGCACCGAGCCAGCCGGCCATTATGGCACTGAAGGTAAAAGAGCCGCTTTCCATGCCCATTTGGAGTGAAATGGGAAGTGATTGCCGGTTGATATACCGTACGCCTTCCAAGCGGAGTTTATGTGCAAGAAATCCCAATCTGTAGGGGGCGTAACGTTTACGGAACAGAATGACACCGGCCAGCAATGCCGCCGTCAAGATGCGGGACAGCAGGGTGGAGATACCTGCGCCAAGCAATCCTAGTTCAGGAAAAGGACCTATGCCGTAGATTAGCAGGAAATTGCCAACAATATTAAAAGCATTGCCAGAGAGAAGCGCCCACATGCCGGTAGACGTATCGGTGGTGCCGTCGGTGAATTGGCGCAGTACGTTAAAGAGCATGACGAACACCATGGATACTAGAATGACCAGATAATATGAGCGTACAAGTGGAAGTATTTCTGCCGGTTGTCCCATGTGGCCGATAAAGAAATAGAGTACGGCCATTACCACGATGAGCAATGAACCGTAAACACCGTTGGCGGCAAGTGCCCGTTTGAGCACGCCGCCGGCCTTTATCTTTTCGCCCCGTCCGTAGTGGGCGCTCACAAGAGGCGTCAGTCCGTAACTGTAACCCATCATCAGGAAGGCGACGAGTGTGAAGAGGTTGTTCACAAAGGAGGCGGCCGCGAGAGCATCGGTGGAATATCGTCCTACCATCATCGTGTCGGCAAATCCCATGATTATGACGCCGAGTTGTCCCACCGCTATTGGAACGCCCAGGCGAAGAGTGGCTTTGTAATGCGGTAATAAAGCTTTCAAATTAGGTTGTTTTAAGGGTTTGTCTTTTTGAGCGTGGAGAGCAAAACCGGAAGTGACGGCTTCGCTCTCTTCGGAAAGAACAATCCGGTGTGTGGCGTAATGTATTTTTCAAAAAACAGGGTCTCCCGCAAGAGACCCTGAACTGGTTGGCATGGCTGGCATGCCCCATTGTATCGCGTAATCGGTTCGTCAGGTTTTATGCTTATTTCACGAGTATCACGAGGTAACGGCTCACACTCCAGAATTTTTCGGGATTGGTAATGCGTAGGGTGTATTGTCCCTGTGCGTCTTTTTCAAGCGAGTAGGAGTCGGCCGGATGATTGGTGAGCAGTTCGGCGCTTTTTGAGGAAAGCGGTATTTTTTTTGTCACACGGATGTCGATGGCCGTGAAGTAGTCCTTGTTGGCTTCAGCCGAACGCATCACGTCTCCTTTTTGGAGGATGTTCTGTTCGCGGAGTTCTTTTTTTGTGCCGAATACGTACCAGGCAGTGTTTATCACCTGGTCCTGTTCGTTCATCTTGCGGTCTTTCTCCTCGTTCTTGGCTGTGAGATTTTCCACGTTGTCGTTGAGTATGTCTATTTGCTCAATCTGTTTTCCGATGGTGCTGTCGCGTTCCACCAATTGCCGGCGAAGCGTTTTCAGTTCCTCGTTCTTAGCCTGGAGCTGACTGTCAAATTCGTCAATCATGGCTTCATAAGCGTTTTTGGACTCCTTATTGGTCTGGCTGGCGTTGCGCAATTGCTGCCGCAGTTCCGCTATCAGTTTGCGGTTGAGGCGCATTTGCTGCTGTATGAACCGCATGTTCTCCACGATGGCTCCGTCGGCCGGTGCGCCTTCCTGTTCTTTGGTAATCCGGCCTTCGGCTTCGTTAATCTGGCGGAAACCGTCCTGAATCTGTTGGATGACGCGCGCCATGTCTTCCGACTCGGCATCACCCTGCTGGATGACTCTCTGGAGTGAGTCTATTGTGGCCTGTGAATTGTCTTTCGCCTGCTCCTTTTCTCGTTTCGACTGACATCCAGTAAAAGTCAGGGCTGCGGCGGCCATGGCCAGGAATATAATCTTTTTCATAATCTTAATAGGGTATATGCGTGAAAACAATTTCTTCAATCTTCAGGAAGATCATTCCGTTCTTCCGTATTCATGGCGGCATATTTGCTGCGGTGTTCGCGCCGTCCACGCTTTTGGGACGCTCCGCAGCCTTCAGCCACCAGTACGAATTCTCCCCGCGGGGCGTTCGCCTCAAAGTGAGCCAGCACTTCGGCTGTGGTGCCGCGTATGATTTCTTCGTGCAACTTTGATATTTCGCGGCAGGCGGCTATGCGCCGTCCGGCTCCGAAAACCTCAACGAATTGCGTCAAGGTTTTCACCACCCGATGGGGCGATTCGTAGAATATCATTGTGCGCTGTTCCGCCTGAAGTTCCTCAAGACGTGTGGCGCGTCCTTTTTTCTGAGGGAGGAATCCCTCGAAAGTGAAGCGGTCGCAGGGCAGCCCGGAGGCTACCAGTGCCGGCACGAAAGCTGTGGCTCCGGGCAGACATTCCACCTTTACTCCCCGGGCTGTGCAGGCACGTACAAGCATGAATCCCGGATCGGAAATGGCCGGTGTGCCGGCATCGCTGACCAGCGCCATCACTTCGCCGGCCGCCATACGGGCGGCGAAGGCTTCGGCCGTTTGGTGTTCATTGAACTTGTGGTGGGAGCACAGCCGGTTCTTTATGTCGAAATGAGCCAAGAGCATACCCGATGTGCGGGTGTCCTCGGCTAAAATCAAATCGGCCTCTTTCAATATGCGCAGGGCACGAAGCGTGATGTCCTCAAGGTTTCCTACGGGAGTAGGTACCAGATAGAGTGTTCCCATGCTGCAAATATACGCAATAATCAGTGGCGGTGCAAACAAATAAGAGGCTTTTTAATCCCTTTACAAACTTTCACCGGTGTTAGAAAAACCTTCGTCAGGCATTCCGGAACAGCTTTGAAAGAGTTTTCATGTTTGTGTGGATTAATGGCTTAATGTTTGATTCTTAGCACCGTCTGTGTGGTGGAAAGGCATTGCCCGGCAGGATAGGTGACAGTGAGGCTTATTTATGGATTGGAATAGCTGGCAACACGTGGCTTTCTGAGAGTGGGAGGCCTATCGGAGGTGTTTTAACACAATTTGCTTTCCGCCGGAAAATGTATTATCTTTGTAACAGCCAAGCGGGACTCTCCACCGGAAAGTCCCGC